>DATLYB010000156.1:0-13356 GCA_035575215.1 Chitinophagales bacterium | reverse complement strand
CCTCGGCATAGGCATTCCAACCCTGGTAGCTAACTATATCCCTCCGGGAATCAGCGTGGTTCTTCAATCTGAAAACGGCCTGCTTGGCATGGGTCCGTTTCCTTATGAGGACGAAGTGGACCCCGACATCATTAATGCCGGCAAACAAACCATCACCACATTGCCCGGCTCGGCATTTTTTGATTCAGCGATGAGTTTCGGAATGATACGTTCGCAGAAAATTGACCTCACCGTGCTGGGCGCCATGGAAGTTGCCGACAATGGCGACATTGCCAACTGGAAAATTCCCGGCAAGTTGGTGAAAGGCATGGGAGGCGCCATGGATTTGGTGGCTTCCGCTAAAAATATCATCGTGGCAATGATGCACACCAATAATAAGGGCGAATCAAAGCTGCTGAAAAAATGCACGCTGCCGCTCACGGGTGTCCGCTGTGTGAAAAAAGTTGTAACCGACCTTGCCGTGCTGGACATCACGCCACAAGGATTCAAGCTGCTGGAAAGAGCTCCGGGAGTTTCGGTGGATGAGATTAAGGCGAAAACAGAAGGACGGCTTGTCATCGAAGGAGACATTCCGGAAATCAAGCTGAATTAATCCTCACTCGGCAAAATCACTTCAGCCATCAGTACCGCTAGACTCCATCGTCTAACATTATACACAATACTGATTAACTGCGTGGAAATCGAAATAGGCGTAAGAGAACTTTCAGGCTAATTATGCTTCCGTTGGTTTACATCCTTTTCATGACTCAGGAAAGGCAAAAGCCGGTGGAAGGACCATCGGCTTTTGTTTTTAGGCAACATTGACTATTATTATTATTAATAAAATAATGGACTCACCGGCTGCATGACTCACCCACTCATCACCTTATTTTTCACCCACTCATCCACCTTATTTTCCAGCATTCCAAGCGGGATGGCTCCGTTTTCGAGCAGCATGTCATGAAACGCACGCACATCGAATTTGCCCCCTAGTGATTGTTCAGCTTTTTTACGAAGTTCTTTGATTTTCATCTCGCCAATCTTGTAAGCCAGCGCCTGTCCGGGCCAGGAGATGTAACGGTCAACTTCAGAACGGGTATCGGTTTCTGAATTGGCTGAATTGTCAAGCAGGTATTGCACGGCTTGTTCGCGTGTCCATTTCTTTTTATGAAGCCCCACGTCCGCCACCAGCCTGCAGGCGCGCCAAATCTCAAAATCAAGCGCACCGAAATGCTGGTAAGGGTCGTCATACATGCCGGTTTCATAGCCAAGATATTCGGCATACAACCCCCACCCTTCCACGAAAGCCGTGACGCCTAAATGCTTCCGGAACCAGGGTATCTCCTTTTTTTCTTTCGCCAGCATAATCTGCAGATGATGTCCGGGAACGGCTTCGTGCAAGGCAAGGGCGGTCATTGTGTAGATGGGGCGGGCAGGCAAATCATACGTGTTCACATAAAAATATCCCGGGCGTGAAAAATCTTCGGGTGCTGAATAGTAGTAAGCCTGTGGCGCTGAGGCAGCACGGTACGCTTCGATTTCCTTTAGCTCATAAGGCGTGTTTGGAAGCTTGCCAAAAAGCTCAGGAAGTTTTTTATCCATGCGCGATAAAATATCACGGTAGCCGTTGAGCAAGTCTTCTTTACGGGTGTATTGCTGTTTCTTGTCAGTGCGCAGATGATAGAAAAATTCCTTAAGCGTGCCTTTAAAGCCGATTTTATTTTTCAGCTTTTCCATTTCATCTCTGATGCGCTCCACTTCCTTCAATCCGATTTCATAAATCTGTTCAGGCGTCAAATTGGTGGTGGTATAATACGCCACTGCCCTTGCATATCGCTTGTCACCATCGGGAAGCGCCCAGATGCCGGCTTCGCTGCGGCAGGCAGGCAGGTATTCGTTGCGGATGAAATCGCCCAGCCGCGCGTAAGCGGGCTTTACGTGTTCGTCAATTATCTGCCGCAGCTCATTTTTCAACTGCTGTTGTTCGCTCTCGGTGATGCTCTCTTTCTTCGATAGCAACGGGAGCATGAACGGAATGGTATCTGTCTGCATGGTGCGGATGCCTTCAATCTGCGTGAACACCTGTTCCATGATGAATTTCGGCTGCACTATCTTCGCCTCCATCCCTTTGCGCATATTGGCGATTATATCATCCACTTGTTTGCCGAATCCTTTCAGCCGTGTGAAATACTTCTTGAAATGAGCCACGCTGTCCAACTGCTGGTATTCGATAATCTGCGGAAATTCGATGTGGATGCCGTCTTGCTGCCCGATGGGTGTATAATGCGGGTGGAACTGTCTGCCTTCCAGATTTTTTTCGAGCATCCATTTGAACAAATCATAATTAAGGCGGTGATCCATGCTCAGCAAATCATAGGGAAGTTGAAGAAGCCGGTCAAGGAAGCCCTGCACCGAATCATAACGCGCCTCTTCAGCCGCATCGGAAAGGTCGGTGAGGCGGTCGTCATAGCGATGGTCGCCTTCATAACTTGCCCACGTGGGATAATTGCGGAAGCAGTATTCCCTGTAATCAGCAAACAGTTTTCCGATGGCTTGATTGGCGTCAGGCATAGCTGATTTCTTTTGCTGTGTTTGACACCCAAATAAAATTAGGGAGAGAACCGAAATTTTCGTTAATGAGAATTTCATGAGTAAATATATTTTGGGGCTGTAAAAATCTGCCAACGTCCTCATATTTCCAATTCACAACATCGTGTTATTAAGTTGGTTTTGAAATATGGTTTCACAGGATTTTCTTTACCGAAAATGCTATGCCTATGAAAGAACCGAATGCCCTGAACAATGTGGCTGAGTTTCACCGTACGTTTCAGCATCCCGTCTTAAAGGAACCGGCTCTTCCGCCAGAAGAGCGCTGTAAACTTCGCCTGTCGCTGCTGGCTGAAGAGCTGAAAGAACTGGAAGAAGCCATTGCACAAAAGGACCTCACCGCCATTGCCGATGCCTTGTGCGACTTGCAATATGTGCTTTCCGGAGCCGTGCTCGAATTCGGCTTGGGTGACAAGTTCAAGGATTTGTTTGACGAGGTGCAGCGTTCCAACATGAGCAAAGCCTGCCGCACGAAGAAAGAAGCGGAAGACACCGTTGACCACTATCAAAAAGTGCATCAAACCGAATGTTATTACCGCGAGGTGAACGGGAAATATCTTGTTTACCGGAAGTCAGACAACAAAACCATCAAATCGCTCAATTATTCGCCTGCCGATTTGGAAAAAGTGCTGAAAGGCGAAAACGCGGATGCGGAAGTGTATTTCGGCTGAAAGATTCAGCCCACCTGCAATTTATTGAACCACTCCTCTCCGCCACAGAAGCGTATGGCATCTTTTATCCAATGCTACATAGACGCATGACAATAAAAATCCTGAACGGAAGATGGCATCGGGAAAGGCGAGCAGCGCTGAAAGATAGACGACCACCACCAGCCAGAAACTGCCAATGATGGCTGCCGGACGAGACAAAATGCCGCTGACCATCAGCAGCCCGAGCACCGTGTCGGAAAAGCCGCTGTAATAAATGATTTTGTTTGCTGTTTCTTCTGAAAAAAGCTGTGACGCCAATTCGATATGCCCGCCCTTTAATCCAAAGAAGCCGAGTGAGGCAAGACCGTGAGCCAGAAAAGCGAAGCCGATGCCCACCCGCAGCAGGCTGTATCGTTTCTCGCTGAAGAAAAAATAAATCCAAAGAAAGATGGCGTAAAATATCCACGCAAACCTCCTGAATGACTCCGCGATGCCGAACAGCGAGCCTGTTTTATGGTAAAAAAACAAATAACCCGCAACCGCTACTGAACACAGGTAAATAATAGCGGCTGACAGGAACACCCGGGGCGCCAAGCCCGACACAATGCTAACGGCAAGAAAAATATCCCAGAAACCGAGCACCCTGAGAAATGCGCCCGGATTCAAATGAAAATAATTCACCGACTCAAAAATCCTGTAGTGCAATTCATACCCCGGGCTAAATCCGAGCGACACCAACCCGTGTCCTAAAAAAGTAAGGAACAAAATGCCCCTGAAGTAAAGCGTGGTCCTATCGGTGATGGCGGAATGGATGTTCTGAAATACAGGGCTCATAAATGAAAGGAAGCGACTTGGAAATCAGGATTCTAAAATTTCAGGTGCAGCACATCCATCGGTTTGTGATGAAGGGCGTAAAAGTAATGTCTTTTTTGAATTCGCCTCAAACTTAGAATAGAATCGTGAGAGTAAATCTTCCGTATTCACGATGTGCCTGAGAGGAGTATTACTCAAACCGGATGGCTTTCACGGGTGTAATTCTTCCCGCAATAAGAGCGGGCAGCAGCATGGCTATGATACACACCAGGAAGGTACCGGCATTCAGCATCGCCACGCTGATGACGCTCAAATCAACAGGCGCGACTGAAACGTAATATGATTCTTCCGGCAGGCGGATAATGTGAAAATATTTCTGCAGCAGGCAGATGCCGGTTCCGATGATGTTTCCGAAAAATAAACCCAGCGCAAGGATATACGATGCTTTGTAAAGGAAAATTTTTTGGATAGATTTATTTTCCGCTCCCAGCGCTTTCAGGACGCCCACCATATTGGTGCGCTCCAGAATCAATATCAGCAGGCAGGTAATCATGTTGATGGCGGCAACCAGCGTCATCAGAACAAGAATGATGATTTCATTCATATTCTGCAACTCGAGCCAGTCAAAGATGTTCGGATAGATTTCCTTGATGGTTTGCGCAGTGAGATCGGGTCCCAAGACGCCATAATAAAGTTCATCAGCGGTTTTATGCATTTTGCCGACATCATCCAGATACACTTCAAATCCGCTCACCAGCGTATCATCCCAATCATTGAGCCGCTGCACGTGCCGGATATCCACCAGCGCATAATACCTGTCATACTCCTCCAGACCGGAATTGTAGATGCCCGACACTTCGAACCTGCGCATGCGCGGAGGAGTTTGAATGAAGTAAATATTGATGACATCGCCCGTGTCAAGCGAGAGGCGGCTGGCGGTTTGTGATGAGATTAAAATTTTTCTTGACTCGGCTGAATCTGCAGTGCTGAATATCTCCCCTTTCACCAGATATTTGCTGAAAAAATCCCAGTCGAAATCGCTGCCAATGCCCTTTAGGATGATGCCCTCTATTTGTTCGTGGGTTTTAATAATGCCCGCTTTGTTGGCAAACACCTGGATGTGGCGGATATTATCCGGCAGCGCGCTGTTGTGCGCAGGATAAAATGGCTGATGCATGGATACCGGATTATCCTCAAACGATTTTCCGAAACCAAACTTGGTGATGTGGATATGCCCCCAAAAGCCATAGACCTTCGAACTTATTTCTTTCTGAAAACCGCTTACCATGGCAGCAGCCACAATCATCACCGAAAGGCTCAGCGCCACTGCCGCTACGGCAATGGAGACAATGTAGCGCGAAAATGACTTGGGCGCATTGAAAAGAATCTTGCGGGCTATGAATCGTTCGAGGCTCAATTACCGGGTTTTTCTTGCAAGAGACAAAAAACGCGCAAAGCAGGTTTTGTATTCTTTGCGCACTCAGCATCCTTGCGAAACAATTGTATTTAGTTCTATTTTCGTTTGCAATTTATAAAGAATGAACCGTATGAAAGCCTGGATGTTCTTGCTGCTTGGTTTGCAATGTATTTCATGCAACGGCACCTCTGCCGAACTGCCGGGAACCGAATCTGAAAATTCCGGGCGGATTATTGTTGGTGCTGAACGGTTTGACCGATACTTGAAAATTCTCAAGGATAAAAACATCGGACTTGTTGTCAATCAAACTTCATTGGTCGGGGAAACTCCTCTTGTTGATTCGCTCTTGAAGCTGAACGTTTCCGTTAAAAAAATTTTCACCCCTGAGCATGGTTTTCGCGGCACGGCCGATGCGGGAGAAAAAGTGAAAAGCAGCAGAGATGAAAAAACGGGGTTGCCGATTATTTCCCTTTACGGAAGCAAAAAAAAGCCCGCGCCCGAAGACATCCAGGACCTCGATGTGCTGGTGTTTGACCTGCAGGATGTGGGCGCGCGTTTTTACACCTACATCTCCACCCTGCATTACGTTATGGAGGCTTGCGCAGAAAACGGAAAACCCTTAATCATCCTCGACAGACCCAATCCCAATGGATTTTATGTTGACGGTCCTGTGCTCGATACCGCATTCCGTTCTTTTGTCGGTATGCATCCGGTTCCGATTGTTCACGGCATGACAGTGGGTGAATATGCCTCCATGCTCAATGGCGAGATGTGGCTGAAAGCCGGGACTCAATGCGAGCTGACTGTGGTGCCGTGCTTGAATTATGACCACGCTGCGCTTTATAACGTTCGGGTGAAGCCTTCACCCAATCTTCCCAACATGACAGCGATTTACCTTTACCCCTCCCTGTGCTTGTTTGAAGGCACAGCGGTAAGCATAGGACGCGGCACTGACAAACCCTTTCAGCTCATCGGCTATCCTGAGTTTGATAACCAATCATTCAGCTTCATCCCCCAAAGCCGCGAAGGCGCTCAAGACCCTCCTTACAAAGGCGTGACATGCTATGGCATTGACCTTTCGAACTTGCCGCAAAAACATTTTCAGCAAAAAAAATCACTCGACTTGTCGTGGCTGATTGACATGTACCGAAAATATCCCGACAAGAAAAAATTCTTCACGCCATTTTTTCAAAAACTGGCAGGCACCGCTGAATTGCAAAGGCAAATCGAATCAGGCAAAACAGAAGAAGAGATTCGCTATTCGTGGCAGCCGGCTTTGGAAAAATTTAAATCGCTAAGGAAGAAGTATTTGCTGTATAAGGATTTTTGAGTGATGGTTAGAAGTTTTGAAGCTGGAAATCTGATTTGCATATCGTTGAAATCCAAAAACAACGAACCTCGAACCACAAACGTGTAATAATCTATGCGTCTCATCTTCATGGGCACCCCTGAGTTTGCCGTTCCTTCGCTTGAGATTCTTTTGAAGAACGGCTACGATATAGCCGCTGTGGTAACAGCGCCTGACAAGCCTGCCGGACGCGGATTGAAGATGAGTGAATCAGCAGTAAAAAAATTTGCGTCAGCCAACTCGCTGAAAATTCTTCAGCCGCACAGGCTCAAAGACCCGCTGTTTTTGGATGAACTGAAATCACTGAAACCTGACTTGCAGGTGGTGGTCGCCTTTCGCATGCTGCCTGAAGAAGTGTGGCGCCTCCCTCCGCTCGGCACAATCAACCTGCATGCTTCTTTGCTGCCGGATTACCGAGGAGCTGCACCCATCAATTGGGCAATCATCAATGGGGAAACTGAAACGGGACTTACCACATTCTACATTGAAAAAGACCTCGATACAGGTAAAATCATTTTCCAGGAAAAAATGGAAATCGGCTTTGAAGAAACTGCCGGTGAATTGCACAACCGCATGAAACAGAAAGGGGCAGAGCTGATTTTAAAAACGGTGATTGCCATCGAAAAAGGTGCAGCTCCGAGCATCAGGCAGCCTGAATCTTCATCAGCTAAAAAAGCGCCCAAGCTGACACACGAAATTTGCCAAATCAACTGGAACCTGCCTACCCTTCAGATTTTCAACCACATCCGAGGTCTTTCGCCTTATCCGGGAGCCTGGACATTGTTAGACGGAAAAGTGTTCAAGATTTACCGCGCTGGAAAGTTTTTTAAAGCACCTGAAAATCCGCCAGGTACTTTTCTTTTCTCCGATAAAGAGCTTCGTATCACTGCCCAGGATGGCTACATCATACCAAAAGAAGTGCAACTGGAAGGAAAAAAGAAAATGGGGGTGGAGGAGTTTTTGAGGGGGTACAACCGGAACTAAATGAAGATAGTTAAAAATTTTTCCCGCATCCAAAAGCAAAAAAGGCTGCCGGACGCCCCGGCAGCCTTTTTACGCTCATGGAGCGGTTTGTTATCACTACTGTTTCTTCTGATACTTCTTCTGGAATTTCTCAATTCTGCCTGCTGTGTCAACATATTTCATTTTGCCGGTGAAAAACGGATGTGACTGATTGGAAATCTCAAGCTTCACCAGCGGATATTCCTTGCCGTCTTCCCAAACAATGGTTTCCCTGGTGGGGGCGGTTGACCGGGAAAGAAATGCATAATCGCAGGAGAAATCTTTGAAAACCACCAGCCTGTAGTTTTCCGGGTGAATACCTTTCTTCATTGCAGTTTAATTTAAGGATGCAAATATAGTAATTTTGGAAGCCGGAATACATTTCCAGACAGCCCGAAAGAGGACACTACACGTGAAAGTGGCAATTGACAAGGATTTTGGATAACTTTTTTTGCCTGCTATGTGTTTAATTCCTAAAATTCAGGCATGATAACTTCAAAAAAACTATCAGACCAGCGATGGCGCAAGTTCAATGGCGACCGCATCCAACTCCCCATTAAAGATGAGGTAGAGCAGGCTATTATTCGTGAAACGCTTGCGGGAAACAAGCTGATGGTATGCATCGGCACCGACTCGCAGGTGCGGGGTGACGTGGTTGAGTTTGCCACCGTGATTGTTTTCCTCCGGGAAAAGAAAGGCGGCTTCATGTACATCCATAATGAACGCACCAAACATCCGATGACATTGAAAGAACGTCTTCTCATGGAAGTTTCCATGTCCATCAACATCGCTTATGATTTGTGCGACCTGTTGGATAAATACGATGTTGACCTGGAAGTTCATGCCGATATCAACACCAATCCGCATTTCAAATCCAACACTGCGCTGAGTGAAGCGATGGGTTATATCCTCAGCATGGGCTTTGCATTTAAGGCAAAGCCGCACGCTTTTGCCAGCACCAGCTGCGCCAACAAGGTGGTGTGAGAAAATTCAGAACCGGGCGGGGAAGCTATTCTGTTTCCACCGCTTCCTTTACTGCTGTGAGATTTAATTTCAATTCATCTCTCACCTGCTTGTAGGCGTTGATGGTAGCATCCACTTCTTCATCAGAGTGGGCGGCTGTAGGTATCATGCGGAATAGGATGACGCCTTTGGGAACCACCGGATAAGTGACGCCCGTTACAAACACGCCCAGTTCCCGCAGGCGAATCACGATTTGCATACCCACCTGCAGGTCGCCCATCGGCACATACACGGGCACGATGGGGGAAGGCACATCTCCCACGTTATAGCCAAGTGCACGCAAGCCGTTGCGCAGGCGCTTTGACACCTCCCACATGCGGGCTCTGCGGTTTTCATCGGTGCGGATAATCTCCAATGTTTTGTGCAGCGTCTCCACATAAATCATCGGCAGGCTCTTGGCGAACACCTGGCTGCGCGCATTATAGCGTATCCATTCGGCAACGTTGGTTTTTGTTGCAGTCACGCCTCCTATGCTGGCGTATGCCTTTGCAAATGTGCCAAAGTAAACATCCACCTTGTCATGCACGCCAAAGTAAGATGCCGTGCCACGCCCATAGTCACCCATCACGCCAAAGCCATGTGCATCATCAATGAACAGGCGTGCTTCATATTTGTCTTTCAGCGCTACAATATCATCGAGTTTGGCAAGGTCGCCCTGCATCCCAAAAACACCTTCGGTCATCACCAGAATTCCCCCTTTGCGGTCGCGGTTCAGATGCTTCAGGTGCTCTTCGAGGCTGTTCATGTCGTTGTGACGGAATACACGAAACTTGCCTTGCGAAAGAAACATGGCGTCCACCATTGAAGCGTGTGAAAGCTTGTCAATGAGAATAATGTCATCTTTTCCTACCAGCGCTTGAATGGTTCCAAGCACTCCGAGATAGCCATAGTTGAACAGGACAGCGCTCTCCTTCTTGAGATAGCTGGCAAATTCATTTTCGAGCTCAATATGGCGCTGCGTGTTGCCTGTCATCATGCGCGAGCCCATGGGTGCGCTCGTGCTGTATTTCTTCGCAGCTTCAATGGCAACCTGCCTGATTTCCTCGCTTTGAGCCAGCCCCAGATAATTATTGATTGACCACTGGATACACTTCCGTCCATTGAAGGTGGTAGCAGTTCCGGGTACGGGGTCCATCACAGGCATGGTGAAATAGCGGTCGCCCATCGAGCGGAACATGCCGAAGTAGCCATCGTTAGTGTCACATTTGGCAAAGATGTCGTTCATTGCCGATTGAGCGTTGGGTGGGGAATGCTGCGTGTTGGGATTCACGGTTTTAGTTAATTTGTCCAGCAAAACTATTGGTTTTAAAAGGTAGTTTGTTGATGAATGTCAATGAGATTTGAAAGATTCAACATTTCCCCTGAAGATGTTTCCAAATGAACAATAAAGAAATGAGTAATCTTGTGATACATCAATGAAAAAATATTTTCTGTCGGGTTTAATGGGTTTTGGAATTTCGGCAGGATGCCTGCTTCCGCCTGTTCTTCATTTCGTAACGGGTCCCTTAGGTCCCTTTATTGGCGGCTTTGCGGGAGGGATGAAAGCGCGGGCAAAAATACAAGGTGCAGTTGTGATTGGATTAACGATGGGCATTTGTCTCAGCTTGTTTCTGTTACTGCTTGCATTGGTTATTGCCTCATTCCAAATTTCATTGCCGGCTTTGAGGAACGGAATTTTCGGAAATGATTCACTGACGTTCTTATCGCTGCTGAAAATCGTGCTCATCCCGTTTTCAATCGCCACTGTGCTCGGAACTGCAGGCGCTTATCTGGGAGGAAGGGTTGTGAGTAAAAAAGCTGCGGAGAGCAAATAAGTCAAATTTCAATCTTCTCAACAGCCGGATAAGGTGTATTTCTCAATTTTTCGAGCAGACGGTCAACTTTTTCTTCGGTGAGATTCTCATAATAATGTTCCCCCACCTGCATCATGGGCGCATAACCGCAGGCAGCAAGACACTCAACGGGCTTGATGGTAAACAGGCGGTCGGGAGTGGTTTCCCCTGCTTTTATTCCTAACTTTTTTTCAAGGTAATGCACCAACTCCTCGGCTCCCAGCACGCAGCAGGGGGAGGTGATGCACACTTCCAGCATGTGTCTGCCCACCGGCTGCTGGTTGTACATGGTGTAAAATGTAACCACTTCATAAACTTCAATCGGCTGGATGTTCAGCAACGAGGCGACATAATCCATCACTTCCACCGGAAGCCACCCTTTCCCGAGCTCCTCTTGTGCCATGTGGAGAACAGGCAGCAGCGCTGATTTTTGCCTGCCCTCCGGGTAGCGTTTTATAATCTCACGCACCTTAGCCAGCGAAGCCTCCGAGAACTTAATGGAATGATTTCCGTTGAGGGACATAATTTTTTTTAGCCACGCAAAAATAACAAAAACCGAAATTGATGAAATTCACCTGCATCCGCTGAACTAATGTGTTACCGATTTATTTTCTTCTTGTTCTTTAAAGTGGACAAACCGCCCGATTCGCTGATTAAACGTTGAAAGCAAAAAAGACACTTTGCGCCAAATGTTGTTTTATTGCCTAACTTTTCCCTTTATAAAAATTTTAAAATATGCGGCTGCGATTTTTTATTATGGGGGTGTACTGTTTTTCGCTTTCTTACTCCTTTGCACAAAGTCGCTTAGACCTTTACACGCTGCGGATGCTGAAGAAAGCAACCTCGGAAAAAACCACTATTGACCTTTTTGTGCGGGGGGATTTCCAGCAAGTGAAGAAAGCCGTGCTGCTGGCAGAAGGCACCTACAAATTCGGCTATGGCAGATACAGCTCGGTGACTATTCCGCTGAAAAATCTGGACGATTTCATTGAACATCCCGCAATCAAAGGCGCGGAGAACGGAGAGATTGAAATGGTGCCGCTTCTGGATACTGCGATTATCGTCAACTGCGTGCTTCCCGTGCATCAGGGCGATGCTCCGCTCGACACCTCCTATAGGGGCGATGGCGTGATTATGGGCATCATTGATTACGGCATTGACGTCAATCACGATGATTTCAAAAAATCAAACGGTGACACCCGCATCCGCTACCTGTGGGACCAGAACGTAAGCAACATCAACAGCCCCCTGCCTTACAACTATGGACGCGAGTGGAATGAATTTGAAATCAATGCCGGACTATGCACCCATCAGGAACCGGGGAGCATCGGTCACGGAACAAATGCTGCTGGAATTGCAGCAGGGAATGGAAGAGGGTGCAATGGACGCTACATCGGGATGGCGCCCCATGCCGATCTGATAGTGGTGGCTTTCAATTTCGGTCGTCCTTTCCTCAGCGCGTTTATGGATGCCGTGGATTACATCTTCAAAAAAGCTGACGCGATGGGGAAGCCCTGCGTGATTAATGCCAGCCTTGGCGCCTACTGGGGTTCGCATGACGGGAAAGACCCTGCGGGAAATCTGGTGAATTTCCTGCTGGATGAGCGACCGGGGCGCGCGCTGGTATGCGCTGCGGGCAATGCGGGAAACCTCAACTTTCATTTAGGATACGAAGTGACTTCGGATACCTCTTTCACCTGGTTCACTTACAATAGCAGCTTCGGAGACCTTTATTTTGATTTCTGGGCTGATACACAAGACTTCAACAATGTTTACTTTGCCATCGGCACGGATGACCCTGCTACCTGGAATGCTTTGGGAAAATCACCTTTTTTGAATATCCCCCGCGATTATGTTTTTGCCACGGCAGCCGACACCACCGCCCTGCTCGATTGGGACCAGTATGATACCACAGGCGGAAATTACCTCGGGCATGTTTATACAAGAATTGCGCTCACCGAAGGAAGGTATAATATCGAGATAAATATTATCCCGCAGAATTCTTCCCATTACTGGAGTTTCATCACCACCGGCTCGGGAAAATTTGACGGATGGAACAGCTCGAATCCCGGACTTGCCATTAATGCTTCGGACATGGTCACAACCCTTCCTCCCCAAACTACACGTCCTGATATCGTTTATTATAAACTTCCGGATTTCACCCAAAATATCGTAAGCAGCTTCACGTGCTCAGAAAAAGTGATTGCCGTGGGAAATTTCACCAACAGGAAAACATATCCCGACTGCGATTCCAACATGGTCACCAACAACAATACACCCGGTGAAATATTTTTCAATTCGAGCAGAGGACCGTCCCGGACTGGCGCCATCAAGCCGGATATTTCCGCAACGGGAGATTTTACCATCACGACCGGCAATGCGGCTTCCGTTGCCGGTCTGCTCGGCAATGAACGGTTTAAGGTGGGCTACTGCTGCAAGCATCACCGCAATGGCGGCACTTCCATGGCATCACCTGTGGTGGCGGGCATTGCCGCCCTGTACTTGCAGATGCATCCCAATGCAAACTGGGATGAAATAAAGCAGGCTATTATTACTACCGCTAAAGTTGACAGCTTTGTGACTGTGCCCGGTCCTGCACCGAACAATACTTACGGCTATGGCAAAGTGCAGGCGTGCGAGGCGATGCTTTACCATGCGGTTTATGGCTGCAGAGATTCTGCCGCG
>DATLYB010000155.1:0-6721 GCA_035575215.1 Chitinophagales bacterium | reverse complement strand
GCTTCCTGAGCCACTGCGGGATGTTGAAAAAATTATTTCCAATCATAATTGTCATTGTTTATGCCCAGGTAACGCTTCCCGGCTGATAATCTTTCTTTCCGCCACCAGCGCTTTTGTCAAAATCTTTCATCTTCACCAATGCCGCCAACGATATGTAAAAGATGACGCTGGTGGGAAGCTGAACCAACGATTCCTGCGGGTAGTTGGACAATATCATCGCAAACACCATCACCAAAAACGCAACGTAGTAAGCGCGCAGCTTCGGGCTGTACACGCGCACATAATTCCTGATGCCGGTTCGCAAAATCACAAACAGCATCGAACAATAAAGCAATAGCCCCACCCAGCCCAGCTCCACGGCAACGCGCACGAAACCGCTGTCAGGCGGGAACTTCGCCAGCATGGTGTCGGGGGTGAACCGCCTGCCAACACTGCCGGTGCTTCCCAATCCTCCGCCAATGGGGTGCGAACGGATGAAAGGCTGAATCTTTTCCTGGTTGGTGAGGCGCGTATTCATGGAGGCGTCTTTCTGCGGCTTGAACGCTGACTGAATGCGGTAAATCGTGGTGTTGGAGGTGGGCATCATCACAAATAAGCCTCCCGCCATCAGAAAGAAAACTAGCCCGGCAATGATGTGACGCTGCAGGGTGAGAATGGCGAAAAATACCAATCCGGCAGGCAGCAGCACGAAAGCGGTGCGTGTTCCGGTGAACGCCATCGCGAATAACATGATTGCCCCGCACGAAAACAATGCGACACGTTTAATGGCGGCAAAAGGTCCTGCTGCGAGCACAATGCAGAAAATCCCCATGTAGCCCATCAGAATTCCGAAGGTGGACGGGTCGGACAGGAAGGAAAATATTCTGATTTTTCCCCACTGGTAAACCAGTTTGAACAGGCGCGGGTCTGATTTCAGCCAGTTCATTTCAAAGCTGGGCAGCCCTGCAAATTCCTGGAACAACCCATACAGCGCGGCAAGCAGCGACAGTCCGATGCAGATTTTGACGATGGTTTCAATCGTGCGGAGATTATCAATGGCGAACACGGCAATGTAATAGAGCAGCGTGACGCCCGCCATCGCCCGCACCGATACCGACCATGCCGCCCGCGACTGGGCAGCGGGATTGGCAACCATCAGCACGTTGTAGGCAATCCAGATGAGTACAATCACGCTCACCGGATTTTTAATGAAACTCCAGTCACGGATGCTGATTTGCCTGATGAACATTCCGAACAGCATCACGCCAATAAGGATGTCAATCGTGACGCCCAGCGGCAGCGCTTCGGGCAAAAATTTTTTGAACCACAAAACAAAAAAAGCGGCTGTCAGCGTGAGCACGATTCCGAACTGAAGATTGAACAGCACGGCAAACAGAACGGGCACTCCGATAATCAGCGCCACCAGCGCAAGTGCCGATTCCTTTTCCTGCGTGCCCAGTGCCACTGAAAAAAGCAAGGCGCATGTCAGCAGAAAAATATATCCGAACGTGTTGTTCAGCTTTTCCCTGATGAAGAGGCGATGCAGCAGCTCTTTCAAGCCTTCGCTGCTTTTTCCGATTGATTTTGACGCTGAACGTTTCATTTCAGAATATCACCACTTTCAAAAAGACTGCAATTAAAAGCGCCAGGCAGAACAAAGTCGCAATACCCTGAATCATCCTGTCTTTTGGCGAAAGCTCGCTGTGTTTTTTAATGCCCACGCGTCAGGTTGTCTTTTCCCAAGTTTGAGTATCAAAGTTATACCGCTTTATAATGCGGGCAGGATTTCCCGCTGCAACGGAATAAGCCGGCACATCTTTGGTCACCACGCTGCCTGCCGCCACCACCGAATGCTTGCCGATGGTAACTCCTGCGGTAAGCACCGAGTTGGAGCCAATCCAAACTTCATCTTCCACCTTTATTTCCCTGGTAATGACTTTCTGCCGGCTGATGGGGATACTGATGTCTTCATAAGGATGATTCAATCCGGAGATGACGATGTTCTGCGCCAGCATCACGTCATCGCCAATGGTCACCGGTCCAATCAGCACGCAGGAAATGCCGATGCGTGTGCGGCTGCCGATGCGCACATGCCCCACGCCATTGTTCACCGTGGCGAAATCTTCAATCGTTGAATCGTCTCCCAAAACGAAGTCATTGAACGGCAGCACATCCATTCTGGTGCGCGGTCTTATCAATGAATTCTTTCCCCGCTTGTGTTTGAACGGATTCAGAAACAGCTTCACCCAAAGCCTCGGCCGCGCCTGGTTCTTGGGCATCAGCAGCCATAAGGCGAGCGCCTTGAGCTTCGGGTTGCTTTTTATTGTTTCTTTGAAACTCATCATGGTTGCTGGTTTCCCGCTTCTGTCTTGTTTTTCTGACCGATTACCGTTTGCCGATTACTGATTACCGTTTACTGAATACTGCCGTTCTCAAATTCAGAAACCACCTTCCAAAACATCTCCACTCTACCCTTCCACGAATTCTGTTCTGCCACTCTTATACGCAATTGCTGCTGTTGAGGTGAATCATCCAGCAGTGATTTTTCAATCAGTTGGATGAACTCCGCATGGCTGCCGGCAACATGGGCAACGCCATTGAATTCAGCGATGTCATCTGAAAACCGCGTTGTCACCACCGGCTTTCCAGCCGCCAGATACTCATTGATTTTCAGCGGATAAATGCTTTTGGTTAACGTGTTGCATTGAAACGGAATCAAAGTGCAGTCAGCATGGGCAACGTAAGCCGGAAGCTCCTTCATCTGCTTCCCTCCGGCAAAAATCACGTTCGGTAATTTATCCAGTCCGGCTTTGATGTGCTCCTCGCTGTCAGTAGGACCTACCAGCAGCAGCGTCCAATCTTTGTCGTGAAGCGCGATTTTCCTGAGCAGCTGAAAATCAACCCGTGCCCAGCCGATATTGCCCATGTAAAGAATCACCTTGCCGCTGCAATTAGCCAGCTCTGGCGGTCTGGGCAAATTATTGTTTTGCGCTGCGCGGAATAACTCCACGTCAGCGGCATTGGGCAGATAAAAAGTGTTGCGATTGATTGCCGATTTAGCTCGCGTCAGCTCTTTTGACGTGGCGAAAACAATGTCGGCTTTCCTTATCATTTCGTTTTCCAGCCTCACACCGTGCTTCGCAGCATGTTTTGCCTGGCTGATGTCATCGCGCGTTTGGTAGATGAAAAGCTCAGGCTGAATATCCGCAGGAAAATTTCTGGCATAAAACGGATTGAATGAATTCAGAAAAAAAAATTTCCTGATTCCGAAATGACGAATAGCTTTTCTGATTGCCGAAAAGACAAGGGAATCATTCGTTTTTGAGAAAAAATCATACAACCTGCCTTCCGGCAAAAAGTTGGCGGGCAAAACCAATCGCGGAGTCACTGCAATGAAATTTTTCGGAAAGCCTTCTGGATTTCTGAAAATATTTCTTCCAAAAAGAAGCGCCTGCCTGCGCGTCTGAATTTCTTTTGACCGAAAGCGGGTGAAAAAATCTTTCACCGTGAAGGGGTGGTCAATGTAAAACACCCTGTGGCGCAAGGCAAATTCCTTCGCAAGCGAAAGGATGGCTGATGAATACTGCCCGTCCCACCGCGACATGGTGAGGATGATGATATCTCGTTCAGCGTGTTTAATGGTTGCGGTTTTCAGAGTGCCGAGCGATGCCGTCCCAGCATCTTTTTGGCATAATCAGTGATAAAGTTAAAGCTGCGCATGTAGAAATCTGCCGTGTGATGCAGCGAGCCGCTGAACGTTACGCCCAGCATGTGGTAGAGAATGAAATGGACGAGCACCACGCGGATAATTGCGGTGGCAAGCGCCCCGAACGCTGCGCCCATCACGCCAAATTGCCTGATGAAGATAAAATTAAGCGCAATGTTGATTGTGGCGCTGCCAACAACAAACCAGAGGTTTACTTTGGGTTTGCCGATGGAATCGAGGATGGTGCCGAACTGCCGTGCATATGGAATCAGCAGCCCGCTTATCAGCGCTATTTTCAAAATCGGCACGCTTTCAGCGTAATCTTTCCCCGCCACAATCAGAATCCCTTTCTCCGCGAAAATCCACACCACCATCACCGCAGGGATGATTAGCGCCAGCACAATCCCCACCGATTTTTCATACAGGTGTTTAATTGCGCTTCTGCCTTCTGTAACTGCCCGCCTGGCGCTTTGCGGAAACACAATGGTTGCCATTGAAGCGGTGGGCACTTCAACCAGGTTGGTGATGCGGTTGGCAAGGTCAAACACGCCTACAGCCGCGGGCGATTTCAGCAGCGAACCGAGCATCCAGTTGCCGATGAATTTGTAGAGCATGGTGCTTACATTAGTACCCAGCGTGAATTTGCCAAAGCCGAAAAGCTTTTTCACCCACTCCCAACTGAGCCTGCCGGAAATCACCACATATTTTTTGCCGAAAAAGTAAGAGACAAAGCCGCCCAAAACGGCAGCAGCCACGTGAAACCACGCAAGGCTGATTAACGAGATTTCCAAATCCGTAAAAAAGCAAACTGCGATGTAAGCGAAAACGGAGCTTTGGCGGGCAACGTTGCCCCAGAAATTGCCGCGGAAATCGAAATTGGCTTGCTGGATGAAAATCAGCTGCGAAAGAAAAATCAGCGCCACAGTGGTGAGTGAATAAATCCGGAGCATCTCATCGAGCGCAGGCGAGACCCACATCCGGCTCAGCCAGCCGGAGAGCGAAAACAGCAGGATGACCGTAATAGCAGTGAGCAGGATGTTGAGCACCACCGATGCGGTGGTAATCGCGCCATGCTCCTGTTTGTCAGTGGAAGCGAGATGTTTCACCAGTGCGTTTTGTATCAGCCCGTTGCGCGCCACCTCGATGGTGGATGTGACGGTGATGAACAGGGCATAGGTGCCGAAATCGTTTTTCGAAAACAGGCGCAGCAGGAAGAAAATGCTGCCGAAGCCAAACAGCATGAACGATGCGCGCTCCATCAGCGAGTAGAAAGCTGAATTGCGCCAGTATGATTTTTTAGAAAACGGCAAGAGCTCGCGGGACTACTTTAGGCAGATTCCGCATTCAATTATACTGAAAATCAGGAAGTAAGTTGCGGAAATAGCATGTTAACGGAATTCATCCGATGACTGGTGACATGGGCAAGTGCGAAAACTCTTTTTTTTAAAAAAAAATAGGCGGGGAGAAGATTTTTCACTTCAGGGCTTCGGACTTTAAAAAAGCTATTTTTAGCCCCTCAATAATTCTGAATAGATGTTCGAAAAAAACCTCTTCCAAAACAAAGTGGTGTTCGTTTCCGGTGGCGGCAGCGGCATCGGCAAGGCGATTGCAACGCAGTTCCTGCAATACGGTGCGCGTGTGTATATCGGCTCAAGGAAAAAAGACCGGCTGGAAGCAGCAGTTAAAGAGTTATCGCCACTGGGAAAATGTGATTATGCTGAATTGAACATCCGCGAGCCGGAATCGGTGGAGCAAGCGGTGAAATCGCTGAAAGAAAAAGAAAGCAGGGTGGACATTCTGATTAACAATGCGGGCGGGCAGTTTCCCTCCATGGCGGAAGCCATCACCCCAAAAGGCTGGAAAGCCGTGATTGAAACCAACCTGAACGGCACATGGTTCATGACGCAGTATTTCGCCACACAGTTTTTCATTCCGCAGAAAGGCGGGTCCATCGTGAACATCATCGCCAACATCTACAAGGGCTTTCCGGGCATGTCGCACACGGGCGCTGCGCGCGCGGGCGTGGAGAACCTCACCAAATCACTATCCATCGAATGGGCGGCACACAACATCCGCATCAATGCCGTGGCGCCCGGCATCATTCATTCATCCGGACTTGAACAATATCCGGCCGATTTTCTCAAGGGGATTAATTCAAAAATTCCGATGAAACGCATGGGCACGGTGGAGGAAGTGGCGTATGCAGTGTGTTTCCTGTCGTCACCGATGGCGGCTTACATCACGGGCGAAACGCTCTACGTGGATGGCGGGCAAAGGCTGTGGGGAGATATGTGGGAGATACCGGGTAGTGGATAGCAACCGGCAACCAGCGATTTAATGCGTCTTGTCTTCTTGCGATTTGGGAGTGAGCAGTTTTTCAAGCACGGAATTGATAAGCGCCATTACGATGCTAAACAGAAGCGCCCACCAGAAGCCGTCAACATGAAATCCTGAAATCAGCTTTCCGGCAAGCAGGATGATGAGCGCATTAATCACCAGCAGAAAAAGCCCGAATGTGAGGATGGTGAACGGGATGGTGAGAATAATCAGCACCGGCTTCACGGTGACGTTGAGCACGGCAAGCAGCAACGCTACCAATGCCGCCCTGAACGGATCCTGGATATCAATACCCGGAAGAATTTCAGCCGTCAGGATGATGGCGAGCGTGTTGATGAGGATTTTTCCAATGAATTTCACGGGGACTAAAGTAAGGGATTTTTCAGAATAAGAAACAGAAGTCAGAAGTCAGAAGTCAGGAGTCAGTGGACTATGGACTTGAACAATATGCCAAATCTCATTCCGCGGAACGGGCGCTTCAATCACCAGCGGCACTTTCTTCACCGGATGAATCAACTCCATCTTCCTTGCGTGAAGCGCGATGGAAGCATCAGGCAGCGGCTCAGGATAGCCGTACTTCACGTCACCGGCAATGGGGCAGCCGATGGCGGCAAGTTGCGCCCTTATTTGATGCTGCCTTCCGGTGAGGGGAATAATTTCGAGGAGGTAAAAATCTTTCTCAGCCCTGATGACACGGTA
>DATLYB010000154.1:0-10915 GCA_035575215.1 Chitinophagales bacterium | reverse complement strand
TGCAGGGTGAGCTGTACTTCTTGCCCGCGGAAGTGGTGGCTGGCGGGAAATGAAATGAGGCCGGAGATAATCAACACAGAATCATTCTGCGTAACTTTATGAACCACCGCTTGGGCTTTTCGGCTGGCGATGCTGTGGTTGCGCGCCTGTGCTTCCACCTCCCGGATAAGTTGAAAATCCGCAGTGGGGCTTTTCTTTATGTCCAGCTTCACCCTTCCGGAAGCGATGAAATCCGAATCTGCGGGGGTGAAAAGCCCTTCTTCAAAAAATTCAAGCTCCGCACTACTCGCTGGAATCTTCTCATTGTGCGATTCAATATACAGCGTGTCGCCTGAGGGTTGAACCAGCGGTAATTCGGTGCGCACTGTGGCCGATGTCCTGAATTCAGAAGCGGTTTTTATCGCCACAAATACTACACATCCTAAACCCACCAGCCACAGTCCAAAGAGGCTGATGCCCACCCCTTTGATTCGCCTTCTGTTGTTCAGCAGCAAGCGGAATCCCGCTAAAGCAATGCCCAATGCCGGAATGCCCGCCAGCAACGCAATTCCGGTTACTGCCAGAAACACCAGTCCCTTGCTTTCAAAAAAAAGGGGATACAAGGACGGGATGCTGACGCCATCGGTATAAGCCGGAAAAGCAATAGCCGCCATCAACCCGAAGATGATAAGCAGTCCAATCAGGATAAGCAGCATTGCCGTCAGCTTTACTACTGCCCTGAGAAGAAGCACCACGATACTCACCAGCAGCGCAATGGTGCGTTCAAAAAAATTTCTTGCCTTGCGCGTCCCTTCTTTCGTATTGATGTTTTCAAGTCGGGTTTTCAGGTCTTTCAAATCAGCTTTGATGGTCTTCTCGATGTTGGAGATGTTGATATTCTCCCCTCGCATCTGCAGTTTTTCCGAAGCGGTCTTTGCTTCCGGCACGATGAGCCATAATATGATGTAGATGAACACGGGGCTGCCGAATCCGAAAATCAGTGCAAACACAAACGCCAGCCGCATCCACAGCGGGTCTTCGATGCCCAGATAGGCGCTGATGCCGGAACACACTCCGGCAATCAATTTATCATCCGGATTACGGAACAGCCGTTTGGCGGTTCTTTGCTGGTTTGCCGGCTCCTCGTCTATGCCGGCAGTCTCAAACTCTTCGGGTTTACCCATGTGCTGCATCATGTCGGCTACATCGGCAAGTGTGATGACCTGCTTGCGGTCGTTCAGCTTTTCGCTGAACATCTCGGCAATACGCGCCTCGATGTCGGCAATGATTTCCTGTCCTCCGTCAGAAACAGAGAAATGCCTGCGGATGGATTCGAGGTAATTTCTCAGGTTGTCATAGGCTTGCTCGTCAATCTGGAAAACCTGACCGCTGAGATTGATGGAGATGGTTTTGTTCATGACAATGATATTATTTTTTTCTGTTTTTAATGGAAACTTTCACGGCATACTCCAACTCGCTCCATGTTTCATCCAGCTCTGAAAGAAATTTCCTGCCGAGCGGAGTCAGCTTATAATATTTACGCGGGGGGCCGGAGGTGCTTTCTTTCCATTCATAACTCAGCATGCCGCTGTTCTTCAGGCGGGTCAGCAGCGGATAGAGCGTACCCTCCACCACCAGCAGCTTGGCATCTTTCAGCACGTTGAGGATATCGGAAGCATACACTTCATTCTCGCAACAGATGATGGAAAGGATGCAATACTCGAGGATGCCCTTGCGCATCTGCACTTTCGCGTTGTCAAGATTCATGGCTTGATCCTTTTTGCGTTTGTTTGTTTTCTAAAAAACCGGGATGATTAATTATCGCTCGAATTATCCGCAGGCTCGTATTTTTCATTCGGAGCGGATTCAGGTGATTCGCCTCCGGCAGTGTTTAATGTATCCCTTTCACCGAAACCGGACTCTTCCCTTTCCACGAAATCATCCACTGAAAATTTCAGGAGTTCTCTTGTTAATTTTTCAGAATCCTTAGCGGCTTTCTTTGATTCACTGCCTGTTGCGAAAACATTGACTGCGAATAAAACCATCCCGCTGACGATTAATGAGGTTACCGTTGTGTGTTTCATGGCTGAAAATTGTTTATGGCGAAAAAATTGTTTTGCCTTGTACATTGTTTAATCAATTACTGTTCTACACAAAGATATAGATAAAATATGGTACTATGCAACACATAGTATCATATATTTATCCACATCCTTGCTATCTTATTGATTCACAGGGAGAAATTTTTACGGGAGCCGTTATCCAGGGAAGGCACTAACAAGAAAAAAGGGATACTGATAAAATTCAGCCTCTAAAGTGACTTTCGTCATTATTTACCGCACAGGAGAATACCATCTTTCAGATGCTAATTAAAAAAGCATTTCACTATGAAAAGAAGTAAAGAAATTTTTGCATCAGCTGTAATACTCATTGTGATGTTTGCTGCCTGCTCATCAAATCAGCCGGGTGCCGAAGAGGCAACAGCCGCCACCGAATTGGCAGAAGTGAGCCAATCCGCCAGAGCAGGCGGTCAGGCGTCAGTGAAAGATGATGAATCACAAAAAGATATTGTGAAGGTTGCCGCTGGCTCAGCAGACCATTCCACACTGATAAAGGCAATTCAGGCGGCCGGCTTGGTGGATGCGCTGGCAAATGCAGGTCCCTTTACGGTATTCGCTCCAACCAACGAGGCGTTCAACAAGCTGCCTGCTGGAACGGTGGATGATTTGCTGAAGCCCGAGAACTTAGCACAATTGAAGAATGTGCTGCAGTACCATGTGACGCCCGGAGTTTACAAGGCAGAAAACCTGAAGGACGGTCAAAAACTCGGCATGGTGAATGCGCAAAACGCCACCGTGAGCGTGAAAGACGGGAAATTGAAGATTAACGGAGCAAACGTGGTGGCATCGGTGCGCGCCTCAAACGGTATCATCCATATAGTGGATGCTGTTCTACTCCCGCAATAATGTCAGGAGCCTTCCCTGAAAGAAATCACAGGGAAACTGTATCTTCCTTCGGAATCCCTTGCTGTTGCATGTTTTGCTGGAACTCATCTATGGGATAATCAATCCTGTTTTGGCGCTTGAAGTCAGCAAGTACAGCTCGGTAGTGGTTCACCAATTCCTGCAGATTGTTGATTTGCGCCTGGATGCTGATAATCCTGGATTCAAAATAGCTGAGTAGGTTGTTGTTATCAGGCATAACTTCGGTTTTTCAGTAAGTTAAATTACAATCGTTAATCTCCCTCTGCAAATATAGTTATCCACGCAGGGCTGTGCAGGAGTCCAATGGTGTTCTTTATTTTCGCATAAAACTTTCCTGATGCTGAAGCTTTCACTGCAATTTCCATCAAGGCGTGCATTCATCACCGGAGGCGGGGGTTCACTTGGAAAAGCTTTCGCCATGCTCCTTTCCAAAGACGGCTGGACTATCGGCATCACGGATATAAGCGACAAGGCGCTGGAATCAGCAAAACAAGCGATTGAATCGTCCGGTGGAAAATGTCTCACATATCAGTTTGACGTGAGTGATAAATCCGCTTACAAAAAAGCCTTTGATGATTTTGTTTCAAGATACGGTGGACTTGACTTGCTTATTAATAATGCAGGTATAGGCGATGGGGGCTTGTTCGGACACTACGAATTGGAAAAATGGGATTGGATTACAGGTATTAACCAAATGGCAGTGATTTACGGCTCACATTATGCAGCGCAGGTGATGAAGAAGCAGCGAAGCGGTCACATCCTCACTATTTCAAGTGTGGCGGGAGTGGCGTGCATGCCCAACATGGCCATGTATAATGTGACAAAAGCCGCGAGTCTGGCTCTCAGCGAAAGCATCTACGCTGAATTGAAGCCGTTTAATGTGAGCGTTTCAGTGGCCCTTCCCGAGTTTTTCAAAAGCGGCATCATGCAGTATGCGCGGGGTGATGAAAATGCGGTGAACATCGGCACCAAAAAGATTGAGAAAGCGCCTATCTCTCCTGAAGAAGTTGCTGAGTATATTTTGAAGCAATGCGGAAAAGGAAAATTTTACATCTTGCATCCGTTCAAGGCAAAGCTGGCTTTCTTTGTCAGAAACGTGTTTCCGAATTATTTCCTCAACCGGAAATACCGGGAGTTTGTAAAGAAGAAGTGGGTGCGGGAAATGCTTGTCAAAGCTGGTTGATGCATTCTGGAAACCTGGGGTGGTGCATTTTCATACTAAAACCTGAATTTTCTTATTACCTTTGCCCCTGTCTGTAAGGGGTGTCCGCTTCAGGCGGGCTGAGATTATACCCGTTGAACCTGATCCAGGTAATGCTGGCGGAGGGAGTTAAATTCTGTTCATTTCGGTCCGACTCAGGCGCCTCCCTTTCGTTTTCTTTTAACACTAAAAAATTACCGAAATGAAAAAGCTAATCCTCCTTGCATCATTTGCAGTGTTTTATCTCACAGTATTTTCCCAAACAATAATAAATGGTATCGTTATCAGCGAGGAAAGTAATGAACCCCTTGCTGGAGTCGCGGTTCTCATCAAGGGGACCTTCTCCGGTACGTTCACAGGTGCTGACGGGCGGTTTTCTATTCAATCGAAAAAAGATTCAGCAACGCTTGTCTTCAGTCACCTCAGTTTCGAAAACAAGGAAGTGGCAACCTCCGGGCAGATGGAATTAGTTATTTCCCTGAAGCCAAAACCGTATCTTGCTGATGAGGTGATTGTTTCAGCCACGCGGGCGGGAAAAACGGCATCCACTTCGTATGAAGAAGTTTCGCAGGAAGATATTTACAAACAAAACCTCGCGCAGGATATTCCTTATCTCATTGACCAAACACCGTCCATTGTCACCACGTCTGACCCGGGCACAGGGGTGGGATATTCATATTTGAGAATTCGGGGAAGCAACCAGTCGCGCATAAATGTCACCATTAACGGCATTCCCTATAATGACCCTGAGTCGCAGGAGGTGTATTGGGTTGACTTGCCTGACTTCGCCTCATCCGTTGACAACATCCAGATTCAGCGCGGTGTGGGAACGTCCACCAATGGTGCAGGGGCATTCGGAGGAACAATCAATATTCAAACAACAAAGCTGCAACGCGAACCCTACGGTGAGCTGAGCGGCTCGTACGGCTATTTCAACACATGGAAAGCGACAGCCAAATTTGGGACAGGCTTAATTAAAAACAAGTTCACGGTGGATGGCAGGCTTTCACAAATAAAATCTGACGGCTACATTGACAGGGCCTCTTCTGATTTGAAATCGTTTTTTCTTTCAGGAGGATACTATGGCGCAAAAAACATTCTGCGTGTGAATGTTTTTCAGGGCTTGGAAGAAACCTATCAGGCATGGTGGGGAGTTCCCGAAGGCGCTCTCGACACTAACCGCACTCACAATTATTACAGCTATCCGGACGAAGTGGACCGTTATACCCAAGACCATTACCAACTGTTGTTTTCGCAGCAAGCCGGCAAATACTGGACGGTGAACAGTGCGCTTCATTACACGCATGGCAAAGGATATTACGAGCAATACCGGGGTCCCGAATACAACTATGATTTGAACTTCGGTGTCAACTCAAAAGACAATTTTTCGGATTACGGGTTATCTGACCTCGTAATCGGTGATACCACGATTACAGAAACTTCCCTGGTTCGCAGACGCTGGCTCGACAATCATTTCTACGGGCTGACCTTTTCGGCTCTCTATGAAAAAAACAAACTTGTCTTCACTCTCGGTGGCGCTGCAAACCGCTATAACGGCAATCACTTTGGGGAAATCATCTGGGCGGAATTTGCTCATGGCATTCCCAAAGATTACCGCTACTATGATAATGACGGAAATAAAAACGATGCGAATGTTTTCGTGAAATTGAGCTACTCCCCTGTTAAAAATCTGAACACGTTTGTTGATCTGCAATATCGCTATGTGAGTCATGAAATCGCAGGCTCCGATAATGACCTCCGCTATCTTTCTATCAATAAGCATCATCATTTCTTCAATCCGAAACTCGGATTTTCCTATTCACTGAATTCAAATCACGAATTGTATGCCTCCTTTGCCATCGGCAACCGTGAGCCCGCCCGCAATGATTACACAGATGCACCGGAAGACAGACTGCCCCAGCCGGAGCGGTTGAGGGACTTGGAAGCCGGCTACCGCTTTGTTAAGGCGAAGAATCTTCTGAGCGTGAATTATTACTTCATGCACTACAAAGACCAGCTGGTGCTGACAGGCGAAGTAAATGACGTGGGCTCACTTATTAAAACCAATGTTGACAAGAGCTATCGAACTGGAATTGAAATTATGAACAGCTTCAAGCCCGTTGAACAATTTCAGTGGAACGTCAATATTACTTACAGCGCCAACAAGATTAAGGATTTCACGGAAGTGCTTTACGTGTATGATGCTGATTACAATTTAGTTGGCGATACAACAATTCGTTACAGCCACACGGACATATCTTACTCTCCCTCGTTCATCGCAGGCTCCACGATTTCCGTTTTTCCGCTGAAAGAGCTGGAATTGTCGCTTATTTCAAAATATGTGAGCGAGCAGTTTCTTGATAATACCGGCAGTGATGACCGGAAAATAAACGGATATCTGGTTAATAACGTTCGGATTAACTACAAGCTAAAGAAAAAATTCTTCGATGAGATTCGGTTTACCCTGGCGCTGAACAACCTGTTCAATACATTCTATGAATCCAACGGATACACGTTTGGTGCGTTTTATGAAGATGAGATGGGAAAACGCTCGCGCACCGATTACAATTACTTCTTTCCGCAGGCGGGATTCAATATAATCGGGGGAGTGACGGTGAGATTGTAAAATAATGCCCGCAAAACCTCTTTAAGAGATTACCTTTGTTTCGCTTGTAATGACAGGGAAGGAATCAATCCCTTTCTGCTGGAACAGAAGAAACCACATTAGCTGAATCAATCGTGATGTTGTATTCCCAGCACGGCTCCATCGCTACGGGGAGCACCTGGTCGGGCTGTCCCCGGATGGTAATCGTAAATTCGATGCTGCCTTCTTCAAAGCTCCGCCATTCAGAAGATTGCCCGGGGAGGTCTCTTGAACGGGGCGCAAGCCGCGCCAGAGAAGTCAGCAGAGGTCATAGTAGTTGGGGATACGAGCTCCGGCAAAGCCGGAGAGGACTCACAACCAGCGAAGGACTGAACGTTAAGTTGGGAGAAATCCGATAAGGAGGTTCACAAACTACGCCTTCCTACTCGATTGGCGAAAGTGCTTCTTGTATTTCATGTTATTGTTTCCACCTTCGGTGTCTTATAATTCACCTTCGGTTCAAACAAAGTAAACTGCCTTTCCTTTGCAATTTGTTCCGGTAATTTTTGTTGGTAGTTAGAGATAAAAAGTTCCTTGCCTGTTTGGTCAGAAGCGGCAGTAACGTTTCTCATTCCATAAGTCAAGTCCCACTCAATGATATACGCGAATGAAAATAGATTGCGGATATATTCGCTGTCATCATAGGTAATCAGCCAATTGTGTTTGCAGTTCTTCATGGTTTCAGCAAAACGAACATGGTCAAACCCTTTGTGAAGATTGCCGTTCTTTCCGTAAAGCGCAGATTTGGTTGCTGAATAATACGGTGGGTCGAGAAAGATGAAAACATTCTCGCCATCCGCTTCAATCACTTGTTGAAAATCAAGATTAGTTATGCGCGTTTCATTAATCACTTTCCCAAACTGTTTCAATCTTTGAATACTACTTTCTGTAAATCTGCCGTGATATGCTTGTTCGCTATAACCTCCGCTTTCGGTTGTTCCTGAAAAAGTAATGCGGTTGAAAATGAAAAATGCAGCAGCTTTTTCTAAGTCGTTGAATGAAGCTATGTTTTCTGTAAGAAACTTATGAAGTTGTTTTCCCTCTGTAAATTGGTTTCTCCATTCATAGACCTTCTCAATTACGGCATCTACGTTTTTCTGGCTCATTTCCCAAAACTTGAACAACTCTAAATACAAATCATTCACCCAGAATTTTTTGTTAGGGAATTTCTGTTTTAGATAAATAAAGATTGAACCTCCTCCTAAAAACGGTTCTCTGAATTCGTCAAACTTGGGAACAAGCGTGGAAATTAAATCTACTGCTCTGCTCTTGCCTCCGGGATAACGTAATGGACTTTTTATCATTTCGCTTTTTTGATGCTCACGGTAAATTTATTTCTTTTCGCTTCATCAAATAAAGTCGTAACTAATTTTTTATGAACACTTGAGAAATTATTCATTTCCAGAAAGCGTTCAATTTCCTTTGACGCTGAACCTGAGTTGATTGCTCCTTTCAGTTTCACGGAAGTAAGTTCCAAAACCGGCTCACTGTTTATTTTCTTTTCGTTCACTTTCGTATCGGAAAGATTGCAGTACAGAATCATTTTCAGCAAGCCGTCTTTAATATCGCCCTTGCTTGGCAAAATAGCGTTTACGCTATGCTTGCCTTCAATTAATAGCAATTTGTCTTTTGTGAGTTTAATCTCGTCAACGGTGAAAAAGTATTGTCCTCCGAGATAATTGTTAATCGTGATTTTAGCTTTCGTTAAAGTTGAGAGGCTCTCCTTTGGTTGAATGGTAACAAATTCCTTGGACTGTGCATTTGCCGCCTTGCCTCTTGAAAACTCCATAAATGCTGAAACATCCTTACCGATTTTGTTCTGGAAATTTTCCAATCCACTAAATCCGTGAAGTTTCACCCGCGTTGTTTTCTCTATCTCCGTGTAGGAAGATTTTACTTTGTTGATGATGTTATGCAAGTTGATGTTCAACTCATTCAAATTCCAGTGCAGTGCCGAACTGTGATACTGTTCAATCTCCTTGATTTTTGAAAGAACATACTTGTTGTCAAACTGCTGGTTGGTTATTTTGCTGCCTGTCTTCTCCGCTTTATCGTAATAAGCGAAAATCACAAAGACATCGAGTAACGACATCAAAGAAACCGTGTCCCACTGAATGAAATCCCTGTCGCCCGTTGCTCCCTCGTCTTTAACGATTGGTATTACAGTAATTTTCTTTGAAGTGTTGAGCGTGTTGTAAACTCTTTCGTAATGGTATGAGCGGGTTCGCTTAGGTGAAACCCACTTTGAAATCGCAAATGAATGTTTCCCGTCAGTTATTATGCAGGCTGTCGGAACTTGGTTGATGTCAAACCGTGAGTAGTCAATCTTTTGAAGTTCATCGGTCAGAAGCGGTTCATACTTTATCCCTGTTATCTTGCCTGTAATGTTCATCCATCAAAAATATAGGTTTCAATTTAGCGATGAAGCCCATAGCATTTTCGTCAACGTTTCCGCGTGCAAAGAAAGGCGATTCGCCCAATGAGACGGATGGCTCCGTTCTTGGGGGAAGCCTGTTAGCAAGCCGCAAGGGCGTTGTCCGCGAGGACTGGTCTGAAGGAAGCGGGACTGCAAAATCCGGTACTGACGAACAGGAACGGCATACAGAGGCTGTCCGGGAAGGGTGAGCAAGCACAGCATTGTGACGCCCCATCAGCAAAAGCCCGTACAGTAGATGCCGCAGGAATCGGAAGAAGGAATATGCCCTTACCCGGGGGAGGTCTCCAATCGTGAAAAGAGGGTTGGAGAAGTCAGCAGAGGTCATAGTAGTTGGAGCAACGAGCTTCGGCAAAGCCGGAGAGGACTCACAACCGATGAAGGACTGAACGTTAAGTTGTTCCGAATGCTGTATGGAGGTCTGTAAACTTCGAGTTTGCCAGCCTTATCCCAAAGTACCTCAAAGCCATGACCGGTGAAAAGAGCGGTTATGGTATGCTTAACGAACCGCGTAGTACGCGACCCGTACGCTACGTGGTGTGAGAGGACTGGTAACGGGCGGACACGCCCGTTACCTTCCTACTCGATTGTGGTGCGCCTTGAATGGTGAATATAGTTCTTTATTAATGTAGAAGAAACCAAGAGGTTGGAAACTCTTTTTCTCTTTTTAAAGAATGTTTATTAAAAAGGACGATAACTTCAAAATCAACGAAGGAACTTGAGTCGGCATCTGCCGACCAGTTTTACAAACCCGCCAAAGGTTCATCGGTTCTTAGCCCTTAACTTTGCTATTCTGAATCTTTTAGAGAAGAACTGTTGCACAAAACCATGACTGAACCGCCCTTAATTAACCGGATAGAGCAAAGCGGCATCATCACGCTTGACCTCGCTGAATTTTTTCCGAGGGAGGAGATTGCCGAATTTGACCTGAAAAAATTCCTCGTCAGGGAACTGGTGCTGATGGAGAAGCCTTTCCGCGAAGCGATGAAAAACATTGACTGGAACAGCTTTGACGGAAAAGTGGTGGCAGTCTTTTGTTCCAATGATGCGATTATCCCGATGTGGGCTTATATGCTGGCGGCATCCCTCCTTCAGCCGCATGCTGCCCGGATTTTTTTCGGAAATAAATCTCAAGCTCAGAGCGAATTACTCAGGGAGAAAATTGAAAAGATGAACGCGGAGGAATTCCGGGATGCGAAGGTGGTGATAAAGGGGTGCGGGGAGCAGCCTTTGCCCCCGGATGCCTATATCGCCATCACTAATAAGCTGCAGCCGGTGGTGCACAGCCTGATGTACGGTGAACCTTGTTCTACCGTTCCCGTATATAAGCGCGCCAAACTGACATAGATGTTTCGAAAATCAGCCATCCCGGTTTATCTGTTCGTTGGGCTGATGATTTCCACCTCCATAATTTTTCGTGCGAGTCAAAACATTCCGCAACCCTCTCAGCAGCCTGTTTCTTTCAACGTGTTTTCCAAAATAGAAGCCGTTTCACTTCCTGATGCAGAAACCTTTGCAGGGGAAGCCGTGCCGCTTGACAATTTTGATGTTCGCGAAAGGCTTGACCGGGAGCTGCTTGTCAATACCTACTGGCATTCCAACACCCTGCAATTGTTCAAGCTGGCTTCAAGATATTTTCCGGTAATAGAAGCTATCCTGAAAGAAAATGGCGT
>DATLYB010000153.1:0-3150 GCA_035575215.1 Chitinophagales bacterium | reverse complement strand
CTTCGGGCATGGAGGCGGCATATACAACGCAGGCAACGCAAAAATCACCTCCTGCGTGTTTGACGACAACCACGTCAATAACCCTTCCTTCCACGGAGGAGGCATATACAACTCCAGTATCTTCCAATTGATTTCCAGCAGCGTGAATGACAACAGCAGCGCAGGAATGGGAGGCGGAATTATGAATGATGCAACCCTCACAGTACTGGCTTCAACCATCAGCAACAATCTTTCAACAGCAGCAGGAGGGGGTATTGCCAGCCAGGGCAGGGCAAATTTCTTCAGCAGCACGATAAGTAATAATGATGCCGGAACATCCGGGGGAGGAATTTACTCTTCGGCAACGGTGCTTATCAGCCGCTGCACGATTACGGAAAATGAATCGGGCTCCAATGGCGGAGGAATCTTCAGTTCCGATTCGCTCACATTTTTTAACACCATTATTGCCGGCAACGCTGCCGACAATCAGGGACCTGAAATATTCAACTCATCCGGGACACCCGTTTCTTCCGGATACAATGTAGTGCGTGATATCGCCCAGTCAGGTTTCATTCCGCTGCCAAGTGATACGGCAGGCACTACCGCCAATCCTGTTGAGGCGCTGCTGGGTCCTCTGCAAAACAATGGCGGCACCCTGCTGACACACGAACCGCTGTGCGGCAGCCCAGCCATTGACAATGGCGACACCACAGGCGCTCCGTCAACCGACCAGCGCGGGCTGCCCAGAATTCACGGTAAGGGTATTGACATCGGCTCAGTGGAAACACAGTTTGACGACATCACCATACAGGCTGTGATTAACAATGTATCAGCGCCCGGCAATGCTGACGGCTCCATTCAATTGCTGGTAACGGGCGGAACCGAGCCCTATTTCTATTTATGGAATAATGGAAGCCAAACACATACCATCACAGGATTGAGCGCAGGCGGCTACAGTGTTACTGTCACGGATTTAAAGGGATGTGATGCCTCTGCAATTTTTACCGTAAATGTGGCGAACGGAATTTTGGAAGCACTCGGCAAAGTAAGCCTGACCTTATTCCCAAATCCAGCGCAGGATTTCATTTTCATTCAGACAGAAAAAAAACAAATCAGCTTAATTTTCTTCTATAATACGGATGGAAAGGTTGTAAAGAAAGCAGAGTGTTCTGGTTTCACAGAACTTATAAAACTTCCTGTGACAGAATTACCAAAAGGCATTTACAGGGTGTTGGTGAAATATGAAAACGGAAATTTTGCTGCAGGAAGATTTGTAAAAGGGGAATAACAATCAATCGAACCTCGCTGTAATTTTAACTTCTGAATCACTCAAGCGCAGTTCTGCGGTTTCTTTTTGGGGAAGCCTTTTGTCAGACCAGCCGATGAACCGATGTCCGTTATCAGGAATCGCTGTGAGTGTGACAGGAACATCCTGAAAATAGGTTCCTGACCAAGGATATATTTCCGGATGAACCGTATTCACAGCCACTTTTCCATTTCCTTCAACATCAATTAAAAGTGAGGTGAGTCCTGTTAATTTGAACCGTTCTATTATTTCATCTCTGATGTATGCAGGGCGCTTCTCGGCAAATTCTTTCAGGTAAGCCACCTGCGAACCCGGCTCTACAAAATGAACGAGGTTTTTCCAGCGCTGGTAATCGCGCTCTTTTTCATCTTTTATCACGTCTTGAATTTCATCAATCAGGCGCTTTATATTATTGGGTTGCAGCACGGTGTTAAGCAAGTCGGCAAAACGATTGATGAAGCGATTGCGGAATCCTTCGTTTTCAAGCATCTTGCCAATGAGAAAAATTGTTTCTGCTTCTTCCTCTGAGGCGATATCCCCAAAAGTTTTTTCATGGTATTTCCCCCATGAATCCTCATCAAAAGCAATCCATCTCCATTTGCCTTCAGGAGTGCGGGGGCGCCACATGCGGATGTTGACGGAATAATCGTGCGTGGCGGAATAGATTTCAAAAATCCAGTAGTCCATCAGGCTCTCCATGTCAATCCAGGCATTCAGCCGGCTGAAGTTGTCATCATCTTCAAGAAAAACATCTTCCACATAATCCAGCATGGATTGATAATGCACGGTGTCGCCTTCCACCACCTGCAGGCGGTAGCTGTTGAGCATATCAATACTGTCAATGCCATAGTTGTTTTTGATGAAATCCTTTCCTTTGCGCTCCATGAGGTTGTAAAGCCCCCAGTAATTGCCGTTGAGAAAAAGCACTACGGGCTGGTAAGCCTGCACGTCACAATGCCCGCCCGCCTGCCTGATGAGGTGATACATCAGCTCGTTTTTGATGCGCTCGCCAGCGGTTTCGCGGTCGCCCCCTCCCCTGCCCGAGGTGACGTCACCGCGAAGCACAATGCCATCAACGCTCTTTACCTGCGGCTTGTCAGCAAAAAAGGGAAAGCGTATGCGGTCATCTCCGAATTTTTCCTTAGCAAGTATGGCAAACGATTGCTTGGAAGAACCGCGGCTGGTATTGCCGAAAATTTTCAGCGCAACATCCTGGCTGACAGCTCTGCTGCCATTCGCCTGAAAATACTCAAATCGGGCAGGTACTTCCAAATCCCGGAACGGATTGGCATAAATGCCTTTTGCGGGGTCCCACAAGTTATGAGGGTGGGTAATGATGGAAGCTACCGGCAGCGTTATCTTTTCGTTGATAAAAAAAGTTTTTGACACGATTGCTCCGGGAAGAAATCCCTCCCGGAAGGCTCTTGCGCAAACCACGGTGGTCTTGTCAATCCAAAATGATTCTTCATACTTTTTGCTTCTGCCGGCTTGGGGCTCACTGCCGTCAGTGGTGTAATACACTTCATAGCCGTCAGGAACGATAATTGAAACCTCAGCGGTGTTTTGATAAAAACTTCCGGTTTGAGGAAACCCGGGGGCAGGGCACACCTGCTCAATCTTGCTGCCGGAGTTGGCTTTGAGGGGAGACGGCTGCAAAAAATAGCTCCACTCCTTTCCCTCCGCAATTCTGCCATAAGAGAAATCAAGATATTGTTTCGGATACCTGATGCTGTCAATCAGGGTTTTCCCATTTTTGTCAAGAAGGTAAAGTGACTCTCCGTCCGCATCCAGCTTGAGGTTTGCGTGAAGAAGGGAATCTTGCTTCAAATCCTTGTCGCACCAAACGAGCAGAAATCCTTTCGGAG
>DATLYB010000152.1:0-3812 GCA_035575215.1 Chitinophagales bacterium | reverse complement strand
AGACAGCCGGATGAAGCACACCTCGCATTCCAAATCGAGGCGCTTGAACAATTCGGCTGCAAACAGGAAAGCACCATTGAGTATGACGATGAACAGCGGTCTTTTATCCCGGTAGTCCCGTGTGATTTGCATCCCCAATTCGCTGATACGCTTCAGCAACGTTTCTTCGTCAATGAGTGCGCGGAAGCGTTTGTCCTTTACCCTAACCACGCTTTGAATTTCAGGTTGGTTCACGAACTTCAAACTTTATACTCTAAACTTCAGACGCTCTTGTATCCTACCTCAACTTGAGCACCTGCCCGGGGCGGATGTCATTGGACGTAAGATTGTTGAGTTTTTTTAATTGCTCCACATTCAGTTTGTATTTCTGTGCAATGGTGTAGAGCGTTTCTCCTTCCTGCACCTTATGATAAGTAGGTTGCCCAGACGGCTTTTGTTCCTGCACATTCGGCTGCTCCTGAGGGAAATCCTCCAGCTCCTCTTCGATTGCCTCTTCCGTTATTTCCTCACGATAATATCCGACAATGAGTTTTTGCCCGATGATTAACTCATTGGATGAAAGCTTGTTCCATTTCTTCAAATCATCCACCGTCACGCTGTACATCGTGGCGATGCGGTAGAGCGTTTCTTTGGGCGCAACGGTATGGTATTCAGGCTTTGTCTGGGTGGATGTTGTTTTTTCGATAACCGTTTTTTCTTCCTTCTTCACATCCGGTTTTGTGATGTTCTCCTTTTCGGTGAGCGTATCCGAAACGTCAGCGGTGTATCCCACAATCAGTAATTGTCCTACTGACAGACTGTTGGAAGCAAGATGGTTCCACCGCCTGATTTCCTCCACAGAAATTTTGTATTTCAGCGCAATTCTGTAAAGCGTTTCCTGAGGCGCCACTTTGTGATACTTCGGCTGTCTTCCGCCAACGGTTTCAGTTTCTGAATCAGGCTCTTTTTCGGTTGCCGTTTCCGTCTTCTCCTTCTCTTCAGGTATCGCCTCTTCTCTTGCAACAGGCCGTTCATCACCGATTTTTTTTTCGGGCTGATGTTCGATGATTGTTTCCTGGGCGGGTGTTTGGTTTTGCTCAATTGCCTTTGTTTCCCGCTCTTGTTTTTCCTTCACGGTATCATCCACCCGCTGCTGAATTTTTGCCTGAATATCTTTTTTAATCTCCTCATCGGTTTTCAGCTTGGGGGTGCCCTTGCACTTTTTCCTAAGGCATAAAATCTCGCCCGTCTTGGGCTCCTGCCCCCATCGCATGTTGTTTTTCTTGTAAAGCGATTTCAGCCGGATGCCCTCTTTTTGCGAGATGGAATGCATGGTTTCCCCCGCCTCCACACGGTGGTACACTTCGTATCCTTTGGTTTTCTTCGGCTCCAGGTAAATTTTGCTGCCGGGGGGGATGTAGTCTCCCTCGCTGAGGTCATTGTATTTCAGCAACTGGCTGAGGCTGATATCGTACTTGGCGGCTAAATCCATCGCCATTTCATTCGGCTGTGAGATAACCGTTTTGATGCCGTTGAAAACAAAAAACTTGTTGTCCATCGTTTTCAGGTACTCGGCTTCTTCGGGAGAAACAGCCACGTATTTATCCTCGGTATCATAGATATGCAGGTTGCGCTCTTCAATAAGCCGGATGAGCAGCGTGGCATACTGCGGGTTGGTGGCATAACCCGCCTTCTGCAAGCCCTGCGCCCAGCCTTTGTAATCCTTTGGGCTGAGCTTGAACAGAAAGGCATACCGCTCTTTGCCAAGCAGGAAATTGGAATGGTCAATATAGGAGCGGTGCACTGACTCGTATTTCCTGAAACATTCTTTCTCTTCGTCATCGTCCTGTATGAAGGTGGGTCCGTCCCAGTTGTTCCCGCATTTGATTCCGAAATGATTGCTGGCTTTTCTTGCCAGCTTGCTGTTGCCGTAGCTCGATTCAAGTATGCCCTGCGCCAGCGTGATGCTTGCCGGGATACCCGCCCTGCGCATTTCCGCCTTCGCATACGGGGCATATTTGGTGATATATTCGGGAATTGTCATTTCATCCTCTTTGCCTGTTCTGCCTTCATTTTGCGGCAAGGCAGCCGGGGATAAAAACACAAGAAGGGTGAAAAGAAGCGGAATTTTTTCGGAACGCATCAAAATGGGAACTTGGATTTTTATATGTCAGCTTTAGGTTTTATACCACGGCAGTCAGGTTTCGGAAAAACCGGAATCTGGCTTGGTATAAAATCTAAACCATGAAACTTTTTAAAAACTCAAACTTTAAACTTCAAACTTTGAACTCTAAACTTTCTTCCTCACCATCATTACGCCATCCCGCAGGGGCAATAGCACATTATCAACCCGTTTGTCATCGGTAACCATTCTGTTAAACTTATGAATGCCCCGGGTTTCCTCATCTTTTTTTTCTTCAAGCACCTTCCCGCTCCACAAAGCATTGTCGGCAAGGATGTATCCGCCCTTTTTCACTTTGCTGAAAACGAGCTTATAGTATTCGGGATAAGCGGTCTTGTCGGCATCAATAAAAACGAGGTCAAACTGCCGGTTTAATTTCGGAATCAGGGTTTCAGCCTTTCCGATATGCAAAACGATTTTTTTCTCCATTCCTGATTTGCGGATGTATTTCCGAATCAACTCTTCCAATTCCTCATCTGCTTCGATGGTGTGCAGCACTCCGCCTTCACGCAGCCCTGCTGCCAGGCAGATGGCTGAATAGCCCGTGAATGTGCCTAATTCCAGAACCGCTTCCGGCTGTATCATCGCGCTCACCATGCTGAGGAATTTCCCCTGCAAATGCCCCGAAAGCATCTGGGGATACATCGCCTTCAGCCAGGTTTCCCTTTCCAGCTCTGCCAGAACCTTTTCCTCCGGCTTTGAAAAAGCCTCGCAATAGCGAATGATACTTTCCGCTACAAATTTCACCGCTCAAAATTAACGACAACACATCAGGAATGACTTCTGAAATCAACACTCCGCGCCATTCTGTATATCGTACAGAACAAAGAGCGGGTCTGGGATTGCGATTATCTTTGCCCCCGAAGAAATCATATCAGCATGTTCAAAGGCACCGATACCTATATTGCCACACGTGAATTGCAGGTTGCCGTCAACGCAGCGATACATTTGCAGAAGCCTCTGCTTGTGAAAGGCGAGCCCGGCACGGGAAAAACGTTGCTTGCCCACGAAGTGGCGAAAGCCCTGAATAAAAAGATTATCACCTGGTATGTTAAATCCACCACCACTGCGCAGCAGGGATTGTATGAATATGATGCTGTTTCCCGATTGCGCGATTCGCAGTTGGGAAGAGAAGGCGTTGAGAACATTGCCAACTACATCAAGAAAGGAAAACTATGGGAAGCATTTGAAGCTGACGAGCCGGTTATTCTTCTGATTGATGAGATTGACAAAGCCGATATTGAATTCCCAAATGACCTGCTTCTCGAATTAGACAAAATGGAATTCTTCTGTTACGAATTGTCGAAAACCGTCACCGCTAAACACCGGCCGATTGTTTTCATCACGTCAAACAATGAAAAAGAACTCCCCGACCCGTTTTTGCGCAGATGCATTTTTCATTACATCCGCTTCCCTGAAAAAGAAACCATGCAGGAAATAGTAAACGTGCATTATCCGGGATTGCGGAAAAAGTTAGTGTTCAACGCCATGAAAATTTTCTATGACATCCGCGAAGTGCGCGGCATCAAAAAGAAACCCTCCACCAGCGAATTGCTTGACTGGATTAAACTGCTGCTGATGGATGATGTGGATGAAAAAGAAATGGAAGGGGCTGACCTGCGAACTTATCTTCCGCCACATGCCGGAGCTC
>DATLYB010000151.1:0-5098 GCA_035575215.1 Chitinophagales bacterium | reverse complement strand
GCTGCCGGAAGCGCTCCATGAGTTTGTCCAATCCGCCCATGGCTTTGATGAGGGCTTTCTCTTCTTCGGTGAGGTGGCGTTCGAGGTTTTTGCGGAGCCACTCTTCGGGGATGGTGGTGCCGAATAATCCATCTGCTTTTTTCTGGATGCCTTTGAAGTATTCTCCGAAGAGCTGGTCGAACTTGTCGAGATGGGCTTCGTGCTTGATGAGGATGCTTCTGCTTAGATAGTAGAAATCGTCAATGTTGTTGGAAGAGAGTTCTTCGTCCAGACCTTGCATGAGGGTGAGGTACTCGTGGAGGGAGACCGGAAGGCCGGAGGATTTGAGGGAGTAGAAGAAATCGAGAAACACGATTTGCTGATAAAGAAGTAAAGTTAACTCGATAAGACTGGCAACGAATTTCCTTCCTGATTAAATTTTGGTGCATCGCTATTATTGAGCGATCCGATTAAGGTCAGGAATTTGGGCAGTTCGGTTAATCCTGTGTATTCGGTTAACCAGATTTTTTGGTGGTGTTTAATTGAAAATGAATATTCATTTCCGATTTGGGCGTAAATCAAGATGACATTTTCTGAAACAAAGTATTTTGTTTCATCCCAATTTCCTGTAATTGGGTTTGTCCTCAGAAAGAAATATCCTGAACTGGCTTTTAGTGAATAAAACTTCGACAAATTCTTAATGTCCTTTTCGAATGAAACGTAACCAGTTGGATTATACTTCAACTCAACACACGCCACAATTTTTTCATTTTCGCTGATGAGAATATCCGGAATAACTCCAACTAACATCCAATTCTTCTTCGACAATTTTCAGCTTGTTGAGGAAATCTGCGGGAGATTTGGCTATGCAGGCTGTGCGGCAGTTTGCTCCAACAGAACTTGAAGCGCGGAGGAGTTGATTTGAATAAACATTTAAAGCTCGTCTGCTTGGAAGCTGTTCGCAAAACAAGGCAATTGCAACAGCCAATTTTTTAGTTCTGAGCTTTAAATCTTTATCTTCCTCCATTTTGCATTTCAATTCTTCATTCGTCATTTCCAAAGATAATGATTCAAACTTTTTTTCTTTGCTTGTGATTAAAATGGCAAAGAATACGATGGCAAAAACAACCTTAGTGATTGGCGCATCCGTGCATCCATGGCGGTATGCCTACCTTGCTGTGAACCGGCTGCGACTGAGCGGTCATCCGGTTATTCCGCTGGGTATTGAAAAAGGGAGCATCAACGGGATGGAAATTGAAACCGAACGGAAAAATTTCAAAGACATTGACACCGTAACGCTCTACATCAACCCGTCCATCCAAAAAGAATATTACGATTACCTGCTCAACGTCATCCAACCCAGGCGCATCATCTTCAACCCCGGCACAGAAAATCAGGAGCTGAAGATGCTGGCTGAAAAGAAGGGCATTGAAACCGTGGAAGCCTGCACGCTGGTGATGCTGGCATCAGGACAGTACTAGTATTTGATTTGATTTAACTGCGAAAATTCTTCATCCGGTGGGGATTCTTTTTACCTTTGTCATTCCCGAATCTGCAATTTTTCAACCTAAAATCTAAAATCATAAATCAACTTTCATGCTCTACAATGAACCCATGCTCAGGCAGGATGCTCTGAAAGGAAAAACCATACTCGTCACCGGTGGCGGCACCGGACTCGGCAAGGCGATGGGAAAGTATTTTTTGCAATTAGGCGCTAATCTCATCATCACCAGCCGGAAGCTGGAAAACCTGGAAACGACAGCACGAGAGCTGGAAAAAGAAACCGGTGGAACCGTGCTGCCCCTCCAGTCGGATGTGAGGAAGTATGAGGAAGTGGAGAACGTGCTGAAAAAGTCAGTGGAAAAATTTGGGCGGGTGGACGTGCTGGTGAACAATGCCGCGGGAAATTTCATCAGCCCCACGGAAAGGCTTTCCCCGCGTGCATTTGAAGCCGTGATTGGCATCGTTTTGCAAGGCACCATCAATTACACGCTTGCTTTCGGCAAGCACTGGATTAAAGAAAAACAGCCTGCAACGGTGCTTAGCATTGTCACCACGTATGCGTGGACGGGCTCCGGGTATGTCGTCCCAAGCGCATGTGCGAAGGCGGGCGTGCTGGCGATGACGCGCTCGCTGGCGGTGGAATGGGCGAAATATAAAATCCGCTTTAATGCAGTAGCCCCCGGACCTTTTCCTACCAAAGGCGCCTGGGAGCGTCTGGTGCCGGGTGAACTCGCTGACAAATTTGACCCCGCCAAAAAAGTGCCTGTGGGCAGAGTGGGCGACCACCAGGAACTCGCCAACCTCTGCGCATTTCTTGTTTCTGATTTCTCTTCCTACATCAATGGCGACTGCATCACCATTGACGGGGGTGAATGGCTGAAAGGCGCAGGTCAGTTCAGCGGCATGGAAGCCGTACCCAATGAAATGTGGGACATGATAGAGCAGATGACGCGGGCAGTAAAATAAATCGCTGTGCTGCCCGAGCCTTTAAATCCCGGAGTATCTGTCCGTTAAAGTTTCGGGAGCGTCCCTCCAATAGCGAATTTATTCCACGCAATTTCCCTCAATTTTTCACTGCCAAACCGCAGTTTCCATTTTTTTCAAATCGGGAAACCATTGATTTTTCAGATTACAATCTCCGAAGGTGATTAATATCATCTTTGAACCATGACGCCTGTCAAAGGTTTGGGCTGCATCCACCCGTTATATAGCGGTACGAAAGGCGTGTGCAGCCAGCTTTTTTGAACATCCGAAATAATAACCAAGTCATGAAACCGTGTATTTTCACACTGCTATATCTTGCAATTTCACTTTCATCTGCCGGGCAATCCATCAGTTTCACGGCAAGCAACCTGGCGGGAGAAAGCCTGTATCATCCCACGGCCCTTCAGTTCGGTCCTGACGGACGATTGTACGTGGCGCAGCAGGATGGAAAAATTTTTGCATACACCATCGTGCGAAATGCCGCCAACTCCTATGCCATTACAGCAACAGAAACCATCACGCTCATTCAGCAAATCCCGAATCACAACGATGACGGCTCGCTGAATCCTAATGTAAACACACGGCAGGTAACCGGGATTTTAGTTGCCGGCACTGCAGCAAATCCCGTGATTTACGTCAGCTCCAGCGACCCGCGCATCGGAGGCGGCAGCGCAGGACCAGCCAACGATAAAAATCTGGATACCAACTCGGGAGTGCTCTCAAAACTTACCAAGAATGGCAACGGCTGGATAAGAACTGATTTGGTGAGAGGGCTTCCTCGCTCAGAGGAAAATCATTCCACCAACGGGATGCAGTTGGATGCGGTGAACAATATTCTCTATCTGAATCAAGGCGGCAACACCAACATGGGCGCGCCCTCCAACAATTTTGTTTACCTGCCGGAGTATGCCTATTCCGCCTCTATACTGAAAATTGATTTGAACCGCATTGGCAACACAACTTATGATTTGCCTACGCTTGATGATGAAGACAAACCCGATGTCAGCTCCACGGCTGGCTACACAGACAACACCGACCCGTTTGGAGGCAACAGCGGGAAAAATCAGGCAAAGCTTGACCCGGCAGGTCCGGTGCAGATTTATTCCACCGGGTGGCGCAATCATTATGATTTAGTGCTCACACAAAGCGGAAGGATGTACAGCTTTGATAACGGACCCAACTACGGCTGGGGCGGTGCCACTCCTGATTGCTCCAACACTGCCGTTGATCCGGGAACATTTTATTGTGATGTGCTTCATTACATTCCCGGTCAGGGATATTATGCCGGGCATCCGAATCCCACACGCGCCAATCGCGCGAACACATTCAATATCACCCATCCGCAATCACCGATTCCTCTCGGCATGGAAAACCCCGCAGAGTGCCAGTACATCCCGGCAGGCAGCGAAGCGCACGCTCTCACCACGATATGCTCGTCCACCAACGGGATGTGTGAATACAAGGCTTCGAATTTCAGCAATGCACTGAATGGCGATTTGCTTGCGGCTGCTTTCAACGGAAAAATCTACCGCTTCAAGCTGAATGCAGCAGGTGATGCCATTGCTTCCGGTGGACAAACGGTGTTCGCTTCCAACTTCGGTTCCACTCCGCTGGATGTCACCGCACAGGGTGATAATGACATTTTTCCCGGCACGGTGTGGGCAATCACGTATGGCTCGGGGGATGTGACGGTCTTCGAGCCTTCGGATTACTCGGAATCGAATCCGGCTTTAATTGCATACAACAATGCGAACAAAGTTATCGGAGGCAAACTGTACCGGAAGTTTTGGGCTGAAGAAACCGGTTTCGTTTCCCCCGTTGACCCCACGGTTGACATGAACAACGTCATCAGCTTCCCGCAATTCTATCGCTGCGTTTCCTGCCATGCGTATGATTTCAAGGGAAGGTACGGCTCGTTCATTGACTCGGCAGCAACGGTACATCGCCCGAAAGTGGCATTTGTGAATTTGCATGATAGTATCCCCCACATGAGCATCACCGAATTGTTTGATGCCGTCAAACATGCGGGCGGAGCCTTGGTTGACCCTGCACGCACCGCTGACGGCACTAATGCCTCGCTGGGCGGCAACCGCATGCCTGATTACAGCAAGCTGCTCACGGATGCCCAGATTTGGGATATCGTAAAATATCTGAAAGAAGCCTATGACACCGATGATTTATATGACATCACCACCAGCGGAACTTATCCCACCGGAACAAAATCATTCTCCAACATAGGCAAAGACGGAAATGCAGCACTGGGTTTGGTGTTTTACAATTCCACATGCAGAAACTGCCATGCTGCTGACGGAAGGTCAGGAGAACTTCCGCGCGGGATGTCTCTGGGTGAGTTTGTCCGAAAAGAGCCTTCGGAAGTGCAGTTCAGGGCAGTATTCGGCACCAACGGAGTGGGTACTTCAACGCTTGATGATGTCAAGAATTTCCTGAAAGCGCTGTCGGATAAAAATATTTTTCCCGACATGCATCCTATATGGTACCGCGATGCCGATGCCGATGGCTATGGAATTCCAAATGACACAAGCATGGCATTCAGCAAACCGCAGGGGTATGTGGCTGATAACACGGATTGCGATGATGCACATGCCTCCGTTTACCCCAACGCCATCGAAAT
>DATLYB010000150.1:0-3352 GCA_035575215.1 Chitinophagales bacterium | reverse complement strand
CCGCTGACGGTTGTATTGAGTTTATAGTTAATAAGGTATTGGGCATCTTTTGCTTCACGGTCCTGGTAATAGACAAAAGGTTTATCATACAACGCCTTGGTAATTTCTTCAAACTTGAAAGTAGCTTTTTGACGATAAAATTTCGGGATAATCCGTTCCTTTTCTTTTTGGGTGAGAAACCGCATCTGCTCGTCATCCGGAGTTTTTATTTTGATATTATTAATAAATGCCCACATTCTGAACTCTTCAAACTCGGGGCGTGATATGGGGCATCGCGGTTTGCTCTTTTCAAAAGTACATTTGCCTACCAATCCTTTTTGCGATCTTAACGGACGTTGAAAAAAGATAGCTCTATGGAGTGCTGATTTTACTTCATCAGGAAGCTGCTGCACACGGCATATTTCGTTGAATTCAGTTTCATAATGCTCTTCGCGAGCCGTGTAGTTGGTTCTTATTTTATTGTCAAGCGGATTGCGGTCTTGCCGATACAAATACCAGAAATACTGACCAAGGGTTTTACACCCTGCATCTTGCATCTTGTCAGACAGTTCTTTTATTCCCTCTTTTACTGCGCCCATGTTTTCTGAGCGGTTGATATAGCGGCCAATTTCAGCTTTTATGTTGTCAAATGTGGAATAGTCTTTGTTTTTAATCTTATTGGCTAAAACCTTGATAATGTAATTCCAGATTGATTTCAACTTTTGCTCAGTTGCATCCAGTTCGTCTTTTGTTTGGTTTTCAAAGTCAAACTCTTCAAAGATTTCCTGCACCTTGCTGTAGAGCGCGGGTGAATTTGCCGCTTCATTGAAAGCACCCTGAATCTGTTCTTTTATGTTAGCGATGATGTTTTCATCAGATTGTTCCAGCCGGTTGCTTTTGAAGCCCCTTCGCTGTGCCATGTGATAGAATGCTCTGCCCAGTTCATAAGCCAGTTGGCGATTATTTTTCCAGTTATAGAGTTTGCGTGAAAATTTATCCCTGAAGAAGTAGGGATTGACTTCTTTTTCGTCATCCGTGCTGAGCCAGTTCAGAAATTCTTCATTTTCCGGATACTTTTTAAATCCCGACTTTTTCCATGCTTTTACTTCCTCTTCGGTTAAAGGACACATTCCGTTTTTTGCCAGAACAAGGAGCGTTTTATATTTTCTGAGTTTTCGCCTGAACTTCAGCCGTCTGGCGCTTCTGAATCCTCTGCGCTCTGCCGCGCGGGATTTTTCGTTGCCTTTTTCAATTTTTACTCCTTCGGGAAAGATGACTACGCCACTTGTGGGCGCACTGTCAAGTTGTAGTAAATTGAAATTTTCATATTCGCGTTCCACCACTGCCCACCCGATGCTGTTGGTCCCCAGATCCAGTCCGAGAATTTTACTCATGACATTTGGTTTTAGGCGTTAGAAATGAGAACGAATCTAAAAACCGTTTTGAAATTTTCAAAGCAGTTATTACCTTTGATGCAAGAAGATTTATCCATCTTTATCTTCTTATCACAATAAGGCTATATGCCGAAGGTTTTAACCTTTAGCCCCGCTTCGGTGGGGCTTTTTGTTTACAGCAGCTAAAGTTCGTTGTTCGAGTTGGTGGTGTGTATTTTGATAATTTGATAAGAAGATGAGCGGAATGCCGATATGCTGCTGACGTACTGATGGAAAGCAGAAGCCGCACAGGAAGCGGAGAGAAGTCCCGGAAGTAATAGAGGTAAATGGCTCTAGCAGGAAGAGATAAAGCTTTCCAACGAGAATAAAGTCTTAAGCAAAGGGTCTGAAAACGCCAAGGCATCGTATTACGGATGCAATCTTAGTTGAAAAGTTCATAAAGTATCCCACCGGCAAGCGCATTGCGTGAATAATTTTAAGACACCCAGCGATGCTGCTAACAACTTTCATAAATACTTTAATATGGAAAAGTCATTTGCACATATCCATGAAAGGATTGATTACAGCCTCATCACGCTGAAAGGCGTTTCCTTTGAGTCGGAGCAAATCAGCCAAATAAATAACGAAGTGAGCCGGCTGATTGAGCGCGGCAAAAAAAATTTCATTGTTGACCTGAGTGAGTTGAAAATCATGAACAGCACGGTGTCAAGCATGCTGTTAATCAGCCTGAAAAAAGCGCGGGCGGCAGGAGGTGACTTGATTCTTGCCAATGTGCCGGATTTGGTTGCACGCCAGTTGGACATCGTGAAGCTGACTTCGGTGTTTACCATTGCCAGGACGACAGAACAGGCGCAGTTGAAATTAAAATCAAAGCCGGGTGCTGAATGAACAAAATGATTTAATGACAGGCGGCAGAGCGATGAGGAATCCCGAATTAATGAGCAGCCTAAAAAAAATCATTGCAGCTGTGATGGTTGCTGCCGGATTGTGCGGGTGTGAGAAGAAATCAATATCGTCACCGGAGTTGTATGTTTCATTCAAGGCTGATGGTTCAGCGAGGGAGCTGAGGATAGATGGTTCACAAACGGTATTTTACACCACCAAGCACACCAGCACGATTTGCATGCCGGATTCAGCGCAGGCAGAATATGGATGCGACTACCAGTTGTACAGCGGAAGCAACCTGAGTCAGGACGTCATCATTTATTTTTATCTCAGCGATTCAAAGAACAACCTGGCGCAATACAACGGCTTATATTACTATGAAGACCTTGAGTACGTGAGCGCGCGCCTGGCGGAAGCACCGCTGAATTATCTGCGCTCAAACTGCGCTTCAACCTTAGGGGTGGGGCTTTATTATTATGATTCGGGGATATTTTACAGAAGCAATTTCACAGCGAACAGCGACAGTTCATTTTTCAGGGTAACGCGGTCGGAAATTATCGAGCATCCTACGTTTGGAACGAGCATCCTGCTTGAAGGTTTATTTGAATGCAAGGTGCGCAGCCTGACGGGCGATTCGGTGGTTATTACGGAAGGGAGATTTTCGGGAGTGATTGATAATTTGCCTTAAGCGAAAAGGGCAAGGAGTGGCGCGCCTCCGGCAGAGTTGTAACTGAATTGCCTGCCTTTTTTATCTTCCCTCTTTTTTGTCGAATTTTAAATGCCTGTAAATTACCTTACCGGATACATTTTTATTCCTGGTTCATGAAAGGACTCCAACTGATAGTGTTTGCTGCTGCGGTGGGATATTTTTATCCGGCAAGACCGCAGTGCACGTCCGGACAGGAATTGGTGACCATTGAAATCACCACGGATGATTACGGCAGCGAAACCACCTGGAGCTTATTCAGTCAGACCACGGGACTGATAGCTTCAGGAGGTCCCTACGGCAGCAATGCGACTTACTACGAGCAGGTGTGCGTTGACACAGGGGATTGCTACCGCTTCGTCATCTATGATGCTTTTGGGGATGGCAT
>DATLYB010000149.1:0-10327 GCA_035575215.1 Chitinophagales bacterium | reverse complement strand
TCAGCCAAATATCCCGGCAACGCCTTAAAGAAGTGCAGGAACAACTGAACAACAGACCCCGGAAAGTATTAAATTGGAAAACGCCAAAAGAAGTATTTGACGGTTGCATCATGCAGCCGATGAAATAAATGAAGATTTTTTCCCTGCGTGGCTGCGATTGGAAACCTCAGCGAACAAGCAGGATTTTTGAAGAATGCCGGGAGGAAAACTATTTCTTCCCGGTTATTTAAAATCAATACACATTCTTTAAAAAGAGAAAAAGAGTTTCCAACCATCTAACTTTAGCGCGTTGCGTTAAATTGTTGAATCCACCTTTATGTTAAATCAACTTTTTGCAAAGAAATCTCTCAGCATGTTGTTAGCGCAATCTGAGGAAGAAGGCGCTCATACTCTAAAAAGAGCTTTAGGCAGGCTTAACCTCGTGACGCTTGGAATCGGGGCGATAATCGGGGCAGGCATCTTTGTGCTCACCGGAAATGCTGCAGCGAATTATGCCGGTCCTGCGGTAGTGCTGTCATTTATTATTGCCGGAATCGCCTGCGTTTTTGCGGGATTATGCTATGCCGAGTTTGCATCTATGATTCCCATAGCCGGAAGCGCTTACACCTATGCTTATGCTACCCTCGGAGAGTTTATTGCCTGGATTATCGGATGGGACCTGATTCTCGAATATCTGTTTGGAGCGTCCACAGTTGCGGTAGGTTGGTCGGGGTATGTGGTAAGTTTTCTCGCTGATTTCGGTATTCATATCCCCTCCTCATTATCATCAGCCCCCTTTCAGTATGATACCGTCACACACACATGGAGCCACACGGGAGCGTTCGTCAACATACCTGCAGTTTTCATTATCGCGTTAATGACGGCATTACTTGTTATAGGCATAAAGGAATCCGCCAATTTTAACAACCTTATTGTTATTATTAAGGTGACTGTGATTTTGCTGTTTATTGCTTTTGGCGCGGGTTATATTGTCGTTGAAAACTGGAAGCCTTTCATCCCGGAAAACCCGGATGGCGCATTTGGTCATTTTGGAATCAGCGGGGTGCTGAGAGCGGCAGGAGTTATCTTTTTTGCATATATCGGATTCGATGCGGTGTCAACTGCTGCCCAGGAAGCGAAGAATCCGCAGAAAGATATGCCATGGGGAATCCTCGGCTCGCTCGCCATTTGCACCGTTTTGTATATCCTTGTCGGTCTGGTAATGACGGGCATCGTGAAGTACACCGAACTGAATAACCCCGCTCCCGTTGCCACCGCAATTAATGCTGCCGGTGAGGATTTGGTGTGGCTACGCTTCCCGATAAAGATTGGCGCCATTGCAGGGCTAAGCTCCGTGATTCTCGTAATGCTTCTGGGACAGCCTCGAATCTTCTTTTCGATGGCGAATGACGGATTGCTGCCACAAGCATTTAAGAAGGTGCATCCGCGATTCAGAACGCCTTATATCACCACCCTGGTGACAGGCATCGTTGCTGGTTTGGTGGCAGGACTGTTTCCAATCAGCATTTTGGGCGAGCTTGTTTCCATTGGAACACTGCTCGCCTTCGTGATTGTATGCGGAGGAATCCTGGTGTTGCGCTATACTAACCCCGCAATTCAACGACCGTTTAAAACACCGGGCTTTCCGGTTGTGCCCGCCCTTGGGGTGTTGTGCTCTCTTGGCGTGATGGCAACTCTGCCGGGCGATACGTGGCTTCGACTAATAGTCTGGATGGTCATCGGGTTGGTTATTTACTTCGCTTATGGCAGACGTAACAGCAAGCTGCGCCTATCTGCATAACATCTTCGATGACGGAACACGCAGAACCCAAACGCTCTCTGAATTTTCTTGACGCCACCCTCATTGTGGCAGGCTCGATGATTGGCTCGGGTATTTTTATTGTAAGTGCGGACATCGCACGCAATGTGGGCGGCCCGGGCTGGCTGCTGCTGGTGTGGGCAATAGCAGGGGTGATGACAGTTTTTGCTGCACTCAGCTATGGCGAATTAGCAGGGATGTTTCCTCAGGCGGGGGGGCAATATGTTTATTTGCGGGAAGCATACAATCCCCTTATCGGCTTTCTTTATGGATGGACATTGTTCATGATTGTGCAGTCAGGAACTATTGCCGCAGTGGCAGTAGCATTTGCCAAATATACCGGAGTGGTGTTTCCTATTTTCAGCGAAGGCAACATCATTATTCACCTGGGCGTGTTCAAAGTATCCGCTGCCCAATTGCTTGGAATTTTTTCCATTCTGGCGCTTACGTATCTCAATAGCCGCGGAATCAATTACGGAAAATTCATCGTCAGGCTTTTCACTTCAACAAAACTGCTATCGCTGTTCGGGTTGATTGTTCTGGGCATTTTCTTCTTCAGGAACCCAGAGGTATGGAAACTCAACATGGCTCACTTCTGGCATTTCGGGAAATATTTTGTGAACGAGGCTGGGGCGACTGAATTGGAAGCACTCACCGTTGGCGGGCTGGTTGCCGCAATTGGCGTGGGTCTGGTCGGTTCGCTTTTTTCCAGTGACGCATGGAATAACGTGACCTTCATCGCAGGTGAAATCCAACATCCCAAGAGGAACATTCCGCTTGCTTTATTCTCCGGAACCATTATCGTCACCGCACTATACATTTTAGCAAACGTTGCATACCTCAGTTTGCTGCCATGCCGGGGGGATGCAAACGCAGCCGATGTGATAGGCAGGGGAATCATGTTCGCAGAGAAAGACCGGGTTGCAACGGCTGCTGCGACTCAGATCTTTGGCGCACCTGCAACTATCATCATGGCAGTGCTGATTATGATTTCTACATTTGGTTGCAACAACAGCATTGTGCTTTCAAGCGTGCGTGTATATCAGGCAATGGCAAAAGATGGCTTGTTTTTCACCAAAATGAAGGAAAATAACCAGTTCGGTGTGCCGGGTTATGCACTATGGGTTCAATTTATCTGGAGCTCGATGCTCGCTCTATCCGGCAAATATGGTGACCTGCTCGACTACGTGATGTTTGCGGTGATGCTTTTTTATATTCTCACCATTAGCGGTATTTTCAGGCTGCGCAGAAAAATGCCTGAGGCGGAAAGACCTTACAAAGCGTTTGGTTATCCAATTGTTCCCGCCATTTACATCCTCCTGGCGGCTGCATTCTGCATCAACCTTTTTTTTATGAAAGCTAATAACACCTGGCCGGGCTTGGCTCTGGTGATTATCGGAGTGCCTGTGTTTTATTATTGGAAAAGAAAATCATAACGCTTACCCCCAGGCAAATTGTTTCCTTGCTTAAAGCCCATTACGTTGCGTCTTTTAATTCCTTTTCTGTTTTACTAATTTGAGCGCACTATAAGGTGACGATGCTCAACTTCCTCAAAGAATATTTCACCTTCACGCGCGGAGAACGGAATGGCATCATCGTACTTCTCCTCATCATCATTATGATAATACTCTTGCCATTCGTCTCAAGATTTTTCCGCCAGCAAAATGAGATTGATTTCTCTCAGTTTCAAAAAGAGATTGAGGAATTCGAAAAACAGCAGGCGCGTGCCCGTGAAAAAAGAGTAAAAGAAAACACCGCAGCTTTTGAGCTTTTCAGCTTTGACCCGAATGAAATCACGGAAGCGGAATGGCGCAAATTGGGTGTAAATGAAAAAACCGCTCGCACCATCATCAACTACCGCGGCAAGGGCGGATACTTTGATGAGAAACAAGACCTTCTGAGGATATACGGATTCGACACGGCTCAATATGAACTGCTCGAGCCTTATATGGTCCTTGACCAGGAAGAAGAAGCGAAAGCCGCCATGGACCCTTTTGATAAAACCGTGTTCAGCAAGCCCCGTGAAAAAAAGCAGAAGGAAAAAATCAGTTACGCAAAGAAACCAGAACACCAGCCAAAGGAAATTATTAACGTGGAGCTGAACAGCGCTGACACCGCAGAATTGGTAAAGGTGCGAGGCATTGGTCCGACCTTGTCAAAGCGTATCATCAAATACCGAAATAAACTCGGTGGTTTTGTGAACGTGGAGCAGTTGCTTGAAGTGTATGGCATGGATTCAACATGGTTTGAAATAATGAAACCATCCCTTTCGGTTAACAGCACCCTGATTTCCAAGATTGACATCAATCATGTCTTGCAGGAAGAACTGGAAAAACATCCCTATTTCGGAAAAAATATCGCCAAAGCAATTGTAAATTACCGTCAGCAACACGGCTTTTTCAGAAGTGCGGATGATTTGAAGAAAATTTATTTGATAGATGAAAAGAACATTAAGAAAATTGAGCCTTATATTGGGATAGATTAAATCCCCCTTAAAATATGCTCAAGTTGAAGGCTCTCAGTACACGCAATTAGGATGAAATTGTATTGCAAAATACCGTTTGAACGAGTTTACGTTGATGACGAAGGAGATGTATGGCCCGCCTGCTGCCCGGTATGGGTTGACTTTCCATTTGGAAACATATTCAAGCAAACGTGGGATGAAATATGGTATGGGGAATCGGCAACAAAGTTTCGGGATTCAATATATGACGGGTCATTAAGGTACTGCGATTGGAACTGGTGTCCCCATATTGCCGATGCGCAAGCTGGTATTCAAAACCCTCACGTATTTCCTTATGAAAACAGACCGCCCAAACGGACGGAACGACCTCCGATTCACGTGAACATGAATTATGACCAGACGTGCAATTTGAAATGTCCCACCTGCAGAAACGATTTCATTCATTTCAGAGGTGAGCAGCTCAAAAAAGTCCAATACATCCAAGAGTATGTAGAAATGCACATTCTGCCCACCGTGGAGTCCCTTGCATTAACGGGAGTAGGCGAGCCTTTTATGAGCCGGGTGTTTCGGAATTTCCTGATGAATTTTGATTCAAAAAAATATCCCCATATAAAAACCATCCATTTTCATACCAACGGGCAGTTGTTCGATGAAAAGATGTACGATAAAATGAAGGGACTTCATCATTTGCGCTTATCTGCCGATATTTCAATTGACGCTGCTACCCCAGACGTGTACAGCAAAGTGAGACCTCCTGGTAGTTGGGAAAGACTGATGAAGAATCTTCAGTTTATAAAAAAGCTGGACAACCTCGTGTTGCTGGGCATCAGCATGGTGGTTCAGCAGGAAAACTACAGGCAGATGCTCCCTTTTATAGAATTAGGCGAATCGCTGGTGTATAAAAACCGCGAAACGTTTGTGGAATTTAAAAGAGCGCGACAGTGGAGTCACCAGTCCGAGGAGCAATACAAAAAGATAAGCTTGGACAATATACCACCTTCCATGAAGAATGAGTTCATAAAGATTCTGCATCAGGTTGAAAGAAAGAGGGTGTATAATGCAAAAAATAAAATCCAGCCTGCGATACATCACAACCTGCAGGAGTACTTTGTACCCGGATGGGATACCACCATGTTAGACAGGCTATTCGCCTGGCTCTCGTTCCGGAGATAATACCTCGCTTTCGTAATGCATCATTTCTGCCAGTTCGGGAAAGACAGAAGTGAACTTTTCTCCGCGCAATTTATCTACGGCATTCACCCAATGCTGAAACTCCTTTTGCTGTGTGCCGTTTTCTGACTGCATGAAAGCAAGCACTGCCTTCACGTGGTTCTTGATGTTGTCGGATTTCGGGATACAGCTTAAATAATCCTTCTCAAAATCTTCAAACCGCCTTAGCACTTTTTCTTTGAGCACGGGGGTGAGGTTAGTGATGTTAAAATAGCTCGGGTCAAAAAGCAGATAGAGGTTCATCCTGTCCGGCTCGACAAATTTATTATCAACCATATAGCGATAAAATTCCGGGACGCGAAGAATATTGAAGATGCTCACGGTTACGTTGACGCCAAATAAAACCGTTGGGCATTCTTTCTGAACAACCCGGATATTTTCTTCAATCTTATGCCAGTGCTGCCCTTTGCGCTGGTAATCGCCCTGCTCGCCCATTCCGTCAAGGCTTGCCCACACATCCACTTTTTTAAACTGGTTCCACAGTTTAATGACATTGTATTTCTTGTACCGGAGGGTGGAGAAATTTGTATTGTAGCTGAGTGTGACATCCGTTTTGCCAAGGGAAATCAGAAAGTCAAGTGTGCGGTAATGCTCATCCATCACCAGCGGCTCGCCCCCCGCAAAATGCAGCCGCTCAACATAGGGCAACATGGGCTCGTATGATTCCCAGAATTTTTTTTCATCAGCCGCCATCTTGATTTCCTTTTCGGAATCGAATGTAGGCGGCCTTCGCGGGCGCCCGATTTTCTGTTCCTCATCATACCAAATCGAACTGAACGCGCTGTCGCAGATGCGACATTTGTAATTGCATTTGTTTGAAAAACGGAGGTCAATCAGCGGAACGCTTGTTTCCTTCAGACTTCCGTCTTTCCGCGTGGAGTTAACTCGTGGGAAATAACGCCTGAAATCTCGGTTGTACTGCATCCGCTCGCTGAACTTCCCGACTTTTTCATAATCATAACAATGATTGCAAATCGAACTGGTCTTACCCTGCAGCATATTCATCCGTAGTTGCTTCATGTTTTCAGAATTCCATGCTGCGCGCAGGTCGGGATTTTTTCTCAAATCGCCCAACTCATTATTATCATGCACAGCCGACATGCAGCAGGGAGCCACCAGCCCGTTGGTCTGTGCATGCAGTTGTATCCACGGTGCCATGCAGAAGACCTTTGAATCGCGGAGAAAGGCCTTTTGCCTGCCGGATATTTTTGATATCACATTATCAACCGCTTCCCTGAAATTCATTTGCTCTGACGGATGAACAATGACAAAGTTCGCTTAATCTCCGCTCATGCCAATTGGCATTTTCTTTATCTTTAACTCCAAAAATAAATCCGGCTCATGAAGATAGTGCTCGCGCTTGCTCCCGTGTGGGATTCTATCACTCCCCCGCTGTCATTGGCTTTTCTGAAATCCAGTTTGATGCACGCAGGCTATGAGTGTAAATGCATTGATTTTTCCATTCAGTTCAGACCCATCATGGTTTCCGCGCTGGGTGATGAAGCGGCTGAAGAATATATTGCAAGGCATCCTGAGTTTTACCATAGCTGGGCGAAACAAATATGCGAAGAAAAACCCGATGTGGTGGGGTTTAGCCTCCTTGTATCTAATCTCAACAATACAAGGTTACTGGCAAAAGAGGTAAGAAAAATGCTTCCCGAAGTAGTGATTGTTACCGGAGGCCCCAGCCTGACTCGGCAGAATGGTAACACGATTGAGCGCGCACATCGGTTCTCGGACTACATTGTAGAAGGCGAGGGCGAAAACAACTTCGTTGAATTAGTCAGATGCATCGAACAAAAAGGTGATGTCACCAAGGTAAAGCAGTTGTGGTTAAAGGCACCCGATGGCACCGTGTATTACACAGGTGCCGGCATCGAACAAAATATTGATAGCATCCCGTTTCCTGATTTTACTGATTTCGACCGCAAGGACTATCGCTGCCCTGACCGGCTGCCTGTTTTGTTCTCAAGAGGCTGTATTTTAAACTGCAATTATTGCGAGAACAAGTGGAATCACCTGACCCAGCGCTCGCGCAGCGGTAGAAATGTTTTTGAAGAGCTGAAAAGAGACGTGAAGGAATATGGCATCAAGGAATATATGTTTAATGATGACTCACTGATTTCATACAAGACGTTCAAGCAACTGGAGGAGTATTGCGACCTCGTCATTGCCGAAGGATTAACCTTGCCGTGGAGCGTTTATGGAACACGGGTTGAACGAAAACTAACTGAGGATTATGTAAGAAAGCTGAGAAGAAGCGGGATGGAGCGTGTTTCATTGGGGGTTGAAAGTTTCTCATCGAAGGTGCAGCATGACATGGGTAAATCTTCCAAATATGATGATGCCGATAAGACCTGCCGCCTCTTTGCCAATCAGGGTATTAAAACCGAGTCGTGGATTATTTACGGCTACCCTACTGAAACAGACGCTGATTTTGATGAAACTCTCCACTGGTTCATCAAAAATCCAAATATACTAAGCCATGTGACCGCTAACACTTTCGGTCCTAATGCAAAATATCACAATGACAGGCCCGGGATGGTCAAATACCATTCATCCAGATCGTGGGATTGGTCGGGACCGGAAAGCACACTGGAGAAACGGAAGAAAAGATTTCTGCTGTTGATTGAAGTGCTGGAGGAAATCCGCAGAGTGCGGAAGGGTGAATTTACTTTTTATTTTGGCGATCCCCTCTATGTCAAGTACTTCTCTGCCTGGGGTAAAAAAGAAAAAGAATATTTGTTCAGACGCTGGGACGAGTTGCAAGGCATCCTGCGGAAAGAAACGGGGTTGCAAAGGGTGCTGCATTTTTTTAAAATGGGTAAAATCAACGGTTGTTCTATTGCCGCTCAGCACAACTACGCCTTGCACCAAGCCGATCCGGATGCAGATGAAAAGCCTGCTGTTGTTGAATCCGTGAAGGAACTAATCATTGACGGAAGCGCTGATGAACTGCGCGCACGTTTATATGCAAAAATGAAGAACTGGCTTTCGCTTTCAAACCACCGAAGCGAGGAGCAGGAGAGAATATTGGAAGAGTACAAGGATAAAATTCAGCGCGTGTATGCGCTCGTTGCAGACCGCATCCCCGAAGAGATTGCTTACGCCATGTCATTGCAAGGTGATACTGATAAACTTATAAGCGACCTGAATTCCTGTAGCTGTGAAGTGCTGGCCAAGAGGATAACCCATCTCTATCAATTCCTAAAAGTAAAGTACCAAGTAAGTAATGGTGGAACTGAGACGCTGGAATCTTTCGGTATCTGAATTCTCTCTTGAACTTTAATTGGCATTATCTCTTTGTCATATCAATATTCATGATACGTTCAATTCTTGGTTATCTTCTTTCGTTAGGAGTAATTGGCACCATTGAGTTTTATTTCTTATCCAGCTATAGTATGTCATTTTTAGCCGCAGGGGGGTTCCTGCTGGTTCCATTTCTATTACTCTTGTTTGCAGTCAGGTTATCCGAAATTTTTTTCTTCCGGCAAAAAAAGTTTTGGAATATCCGCGTGATGGCTTTATCACTTTTTTTCGCCTTGCTGATGGCGGAAGGCGCGCTGAGGTTCTTAAAGAAGAATATCACTTACAATGAGATGCTTGGATATAATCGCTATGCTTCTCCCTACTGGAATAACAGAAATAACTGGTATGTGTATGACCCTTTGGATACCTTCAGCATGCTCCGGAAAGATTTTCACTACTACAGAACTACGAATAGCTTGGGTATCCCCGAGCGGGAATTGAATCTTACCGGAACAGGTAACACAAAAAAAATACTTTGCCTGGGTGATTCTTTTACCGAAGGAATAGGCGCGCCTGCTGATTCAACATGGCCGCGCTTCCTTGAGCGGTATTTAAATTCGGCCTGCAATGATTCCTTTATTGTTTATAATGCTGGAATTTCAGGCAGTGACCCGATTTATGAGGCACACCTGCTGAGAGGAAAGCTGTGGGACATTGACTGGCATACCGTAATATTTTGCATTAACACTACTGATATTGAAGACTGTAAAATACGAGGCGGCAACGAGCGGTTTTTTGCCGATAGTCTGGTCACTTACCGTCAAGCTCCCGCGTGGGAGCCGTTTTATGCCGCATCCTACCTTTTCAGATTTGTAATCAATAATATTTTACGCTATGATAGAGTCCTGATGTCGGAAGAAAAAAGCAAAAAACTGGAAGCTGATTCAGCGAAGGCTATCTGGTTAACCCTACAGAAAGCTAAAACAGAACTGGATGCCCGTGGCATTTCCCTGATGGTTGTGGTGCAACCCCTGAAGGGCGAAGCTGAAACAAACTCTTTTCATAGTAATTATATGGACAGCCTGCTTTTGCTGCTCAGCGATTTAAAACCAGTTAACTTGCTGTCCTACTTTGCTGATAGTTTGCCGCGCGGGCAAAAAAGCAAAGACCTCTATTGGATCACCGATAACCATTTTAAACCGGAAGGTTATAAGCTGATGGCTTGGAGAATCGGTAAAGAATTTTGCGTGAATTGATAAATTTAGTAATGACTCCTTCGCAGCTATTTAATTTAGTCGTAACCAGGCACTACCCCGCCACATTGGTTCAATTTCTCACCGACCGGTGCAATGCTCGGTGCCCCTTCTGCTTTATTGATTTTAAATCACCGCACCACGGCAAAAACGAGCTGACCCTGAAAGAGATAGAGAAAATAACACGCCTGCTTCCCCGCTCCCTTACCAACGTGAATTTCACAGGGGGTGAGCCATTTCTGCGCAATGACATCATTGAAATAGCCGATGCTTATTTTTCCAATTCCACAGTCCAAAGTATTTTCATTACTTCCAACGGATATTTCACCGAGC
>DATLYB010000148.1:0-4412 GCA_035575215.1 Chitinophagales bacterium | reverse complement strand
AGTCAATTCGGATTGCAGAGGTAGCTCATGTTACGGCTGATTATGAAGTAAGTGCTGTGGTGGCAAAGGAAAATGAGCCGGTGAGTTTCATCAACCATTCCTCAGGTGCGCTTAGATTTGAATGGCATTTCGGTGATGGCAACATATCATCTGAAGCAAACCCGGTACACGCATACATGTTGCCCGGAGAGTACAAGGTGACTCTTCTTGCAGAAAATGACGACTGTACCGGGTCAAAAACATGTGCAATCACCGTTCTGAAAAATGACAATGCTTTCCTCGGAATAGATGAAAGTAATGAGAATAATGCGGTGAAGATTTACGGATATGAATCAAGAGTGTACATTGAATTCGGAGAAAAAATTTCCGGCAGCGCAGTAATTGACATATTCAACGTCTTGGGTAAAAGACTGGTTGAAACAAATGTTCCTGCCGTTGCCACACACATTTTAGAATCACCCCCCTCCGAATCAGGCTGCTTCTTCATCCGGGTGCTGACGGAAAAGGGAAACTTTATCAGGAAAGTGCTTCTTTCTCATTAAGAGAGTTTTTTACTGCCCGCCCGCTGGTGCTTGTGACGAAGAAAAAGGTGATTTGTAGTTGGCGAGAAAAGTCCCATAGTCCGTGTTGCGGTAATAATCTTCTCCGAAAAATTTCAGAATCTTGTCTAATTCCTCAGCCTCCCTGTAACCGGCAATTGCCTGAATTGTGTTTGCCTGCTCATCAAGGAAAACAATCGTGGGATAGCTCAATCTTCCATCAACCCAATCATAAGCGAGTTGATTGTATCCTCTGAATCCGGAAGCGACAAAGGGGTAAGCTTTGTTCTTGAAGTAAACGGTGTCGGTATTTTCAGCATCGAACTTCACCGGGTAATATTTTTTGCTTAGGTAATCTGCAATGATGGAATTGCTGAAGGTGGTGGCATCCATCTTCTTGCACCAGCCGCACCATTGCGTATAAACATCAATGAAAAATTTGCGGGGAGCTTTTTTGTTCATTTCCATCGCCTCTTCAATCGTGTACCATTTGAGCTTTGCATCCTGAGAGGTTGACGTTTGTGTTTTAATATTATTTCCCGTAAAACTGGGAGAAATAAAAAATACCGCAGCAACCGCTGCGATGATAGCAGATACCCGTAGTTTCAGCATGCATAATCCTCCCTTCAGGAATTTCAAATAAAGTTACCTCAAAAAAGACGTTCCGGCAGGAGTATTAGTATTCGTCTTCGTTGAAGAAGAAATCTTCTTTGGTGGGGTAATCAGACCAGATATCTTCGATGCCTTCGTAGAGTTCCCCTTCGTCATCAAGCTCCTGGAGGTTTTCAATCACCTCGATAGGAGCGCCCGACCGGATGCAATAATCAATCAGCTCGTCTTTTGTAGCGGGCCAAGGCGCGTCTTCCAGGTAAGAAGCCAACTCAAGAGTCCAGTACATTTTTAGCTCGTTTTTTAAAAACGGTGCAAATATAGAAGTTAATTCAAAACATCATAACGAATAATTTCCTGAATGGTTTCAGTTTGTGGAAAATGAGACCAGCCGCAATTCTTCTCTCTGTCTTTCAGAACGAAAATGCTATCAAAGCAATAGCGGTAATGGCTGTAATTATTCCTGCTGCGCCATGCCTGCCGATGCGTTCGCGAAAAATGACGGCAGCCGAAGCGGTGGAAAGCAGGATGATGCCGATGTTATTCAGCGGCCATAAAGCAGAGGGTTCCATTCCGGAATGCTCCAGCGCGAGAATCAGGAAATAAGCCGAGCCATAATTGGGAATGCCAAGCAGCACCCCCGCTCCAGCCGCCTTCGGCTGAAACACGCTCTGTTTTTTTAGCCATGAAAACAAAAACGCCACCGTTCCTGCTGTTCCCGCAGTAAAAAAAAGAATACCGAGAAAACTGCTGAAGTCCTGCTGGCTTAAATATCTTTTCTGCATGAAGTTGAAGAATGCATCGGTAATGCCGCTGCCGATGAACACTACCAGGGGAAGCAGGGCTGCCCACCCTCCTGCTTTTTTTGAGTTGTCGGATTCTCCCATGGAGGTCAGCAGGATGGCAGCCAGCGCCAGCAGAATTCCGGCAATTTTCATAAAACCAAATTTATCTCCATACAGGAAATAGGCGGCTGCCACCGGAATCACCAGCGAAAGTTTAAAGGCAACCGAAGTGATTGCAACGCCATTTAACTGCGTGGAAAGCGCCACACTGTAAAAAACCGAAATGAAGATGATGCCAAGCAGAATGGTCAGCGGAAACCACGCCTGCGACAGGAAGTAACTGAATGAAATTTTTCCCGGAGTGGTAAGGGCGCCTATGGCTGCGGCAGTGAAATAATTTACAATAATCACTTGCAGCTTGCTGAGTTTCTGCCGCTGGATATATTTGAAAATAAGAAGCAGGCAGGTAGAGCACATGATAGCGAGCAGGAGGAAGAACATCTATTAGTTCAGTGTTTAGTTGTTTTCGTTTATCAGGATTCTGAGCAAATCGTTTCCGACTGTTTTGTGCGAAATTATTTTTCCCTCAAGAGCTGGAGCAGGTGTTCCTGCACCCCAAAATTTTTCAGCAGTAAAAATCCGCGCTTCATCCCAAAGATTCTGACGGATACATTCAGCAAGCAGTTTTGCTCCGCCCTCGACCATCACCGACTGTACCTGCATTTCAAAAAGCGTCCGCATTACAGCTTGTAAAAAATCATTTCCAAACGTGAGCTGCACATATCGGATGTTTTTTTTACCTGCCGATTTTCGTGCGGTGAATACTACCGTTGGAGCCGATGTATCAAACACGTTCAGGTTGCGGGGCAGGGTCAGGTTCCTGTCAATAATGATTCGCACCGGCTGCCTGCCGCTCATCCACAGCCGGTTGGTAAGGCGGGGATTATCAATCCGCACCGTATTGGTTCCAGCCATGATTGCCGCTTCCTCGCTTCGCCAGCGGTGAACCAGCATCCTGCTTTGTTCACCTGTGAGCCAATGTTGCTTTCGGGAATCCTTCGTGAAAAAACCGTCAGCGCTTTGCGCCCATTTCAAAATAATGTAAGGTCTTTTTTTTCGGTGGTAAGTGAAAAACCTTCTGTTGAGCCACTCTCCCTGCTCTTTCAGCACCCCTGCCTGAACGCTGCACCCGGCTTTTCTCAGACGTTTCATCCCCTTCCCGTTTACCAGAGGGTGTATATCCCGGTTGGCAATTATCACTTTTTTTATTCCGGTTTTAAGAATCAATTCCGTGCAGGGCGGAGTTTTGCCATGATGGCTGCATGGCTCAAGGTTGACGTAAAGAGTGGAAAAAGGCAGGAGCTTCTTTTCTTTATTGCCGACTGAATTAACGGCATTTACTTCGGCATGAGGACCCCCGTAATAAGCATGAAATCCCTCACCGATAATTTTCGAGTCATATACAATCACCGCGCCCACCAAGGGATTCGGTGCAACGTTGCCAGCGCCAAGCTCCGCAAGGTCGAAACAGCGCTGCATGAACGGAGTGTCATCTGCCGGGTGTGCCAATCAGAGCAAATCTATCTGCGGGAAATAATTTTTTCCGCTTTCTGTGAGTGAGCCGAACTGCATATCACTTTTTACTTCTTCCCCTTCACCTCCCCCACCACCGTGAACTCAGCCCTGCGGTTCAGCTGCCGGCCTGCAGGGTCATCAGAGCCATCGGGTTTTCTGTTTGGAGCAACAGGGTGGGTTTCGCCATATCCTTTCTGAGTCAACTGCTCTTTGGGAATCCCCTCGCGGAGCAGATAATTGTATACCGCCTCAGCCCTGCGAAGGGAGAGTTTCATGTTGTAAGCCGTGTCGCCCATCTCATCGGTGTGTCCTCCGATTTCGATGATTACCGGATAGTGTTTCAGCGTTGCAACAAGATTGTTCAGCACGGGGCGCGCGTCATCCCGCAGTTTTGATTTGTCAAAATCATAATAGACAATGCCCATTTTCAATCCTACCCAATAAGGACGTTTCTTCATCTTGATATCGGCTCTGAGCAATTCGCCTTCCTCCTTATTTTCAGTATTGATGGTTGTTTCCGAATCAAAATAATCCGGGTTAGTGGCTTTCAGCTTGAAATTCTTTTCCCCCGGCAGCCGCGCCTTGTAATAGCCGTCTTCGGTGACAGGCGCAGAAGCCACAAGGCTGTCGGTTGCTGCATCGTACACGTAAACTGTTCCCGCACGAATGCGTTCGCCCGTGCTGTCATCCGTTACCCACCCTTCAACAAAGACATACGGTGCCGGCAGCCTGAACGACCAGATGTCATCGCAGCAAGTCGGGCTTTTAGGCGATAAGCCTCCGGGGCGGTTGGAAACCAAAAATCCTTTCTGCCTGCTTTCTCCGAAGGTGAAATACAAATCATCAACGCTTGAATTAAGGGGGATGCCCATGTTTTGCGGCTCGCCCCAGGCGCCTGTTGCCG
>DATLYB010000147.1:0-20340 GCA_035575215.1 Chitinophagales bacterium | reverse complement strand
CATCACCGTAATTGGCGCAAATGGCAGCGTAAAGGTGGGCGGGCAATACATGAATGAGGTGGAATACTGCCATATCAAAGATTACCGGATGCCTCACCTGGAACCCACCAACCCTCCGAATGATTACGGTCCCTACAAGGGCAGCGCTGCCAATCATCATTACATCATCCAGAATGTGATTGACACGCTCAAGGGCAAAAGCTCCATCGACACCAATGCGATGGAAGGGCTGAAGGTGGTGGAAATTATCGAGCGCATCTATGAACAAAGGGATTTGCAACGAGTGTTGAGTGGCGGAAGTTGAGCAATGCTTAATGCCAAACACTGAACATTCAACACAGAAAACGCTGAACATTTATGTCAACATTCATTCATCCCTCCTCCTTTGCTGATGAAGGCTGCAAGATTGGCGAGGGCACTAAAGTGTGGCATTTCTGCCACATCATGCCCAAAGCCGTCATTGGCAGGAATTGCAGCCTGGGACAAAATGTTTTCGTGGCAAACAATGTCATCATCGGCAACAATGTGAAAATTCAGAACAACGTTTCTCTTTACGAAGGCGTGATTTGCGAAGACGATGTTTTTTTGGGACCCTCGATGGTGCTGACCAACGTGATTAATCCCCGCAGCGGGGTGGAGCGTAAATCGGAATACCAAAAAACGCTGATTAAAAAAGGCGCATCCATCGGAGCCAATGCCACGATTGTGTGCGGCATCACGCTGGGCGAATATTGCTTCATCGGAGCCGGAGCAGTGGTCACCAAAGATGTTCCGGCTTATGCGCTGATGGCTGGTGTTCCTGCAAAACAAACGGGCTGGATGAGCCGCTACGGCTTGAAACTCGTTTTTGATAAAACAGGAAAAGCCGTCTGTCCTGCCACAGGAGAGGTGTATCTTCTGGAAGATGGGAGAGTGCGTCCTGCTTGATATTGAAATTATTTTTTAGCTGCTAAGGGGAAAAGCGTTCTTTTAACAAAAGCTCAACATTTGCCCGCAGCTTTTCCACATCCACCCGGTAATCGGCTTTAAAAAAATCTTCGTCTTTTCTTTCAGCTTCGCAGAATTGGTAAAAATAGTCATGCCCCAATGCAGCAGCCAGTTTCCAATAGACATCACTATGCAAATCGTCACGGGAATAAATCTCACGGTGCAGCTCCAGAATTTTTCCTCCCTGCGGCATAAAGAGCATATTGGTTAAGCCCGCTCCGTGCATTCCGATGAGGTATCTTACCCGGCTTAGGATTGCAGCCTGCTGAAAAAAGGTATAATCTTCCAGCGCAACTGCTCTGAATCCAAATGCCGACAGCATCCGCTCCGCATCCTCTTCATTAAGCAGTTTTCTCCGCGCGGCTTTTCTCCTGCTGATAAAGATTTTATCACCGAAATCAGGTGCAGCGACTTCCTGACGTATCACATAATCTGAAAAATGCTTTCCAATCTGTCTGACCTCTTGCCGAAAGTAATGATTGCAATAAGGTTTGTTTTGAACAAGCGTCAGTTTTTTTATCCGCAGGATGCCTTCCTTCACATAATGGACATTCGAAACGTTCATCGCTTCAAGCGATTGCTGCACAAACTGCACTCCGCGAAATTGCTCCGGAAGCAATACCACATAGTCATTCAGCGATTCCTTGACCCGCCACATCCGCATCATCGTTTCAGTAAGCCAGTGATAATAATTGAACCAGTGGTGAACGAGCAGGTAGTTTCTCTCATCGGTGAGTTCACTGATGCCCCCGCTTTTATCGTGCCGGGCATACATCCACGCATCCATCGTCAGCGGAAAATATTCTTTCAGCAGGCGCACATTTCGTTTATCCCACTTGCCATGAATGGATTCAGGCAGAATCCGGAAGTTTCTGAAAACGATGCCGTGATAGCCGGTAAGATACACCCAATGATTTTTGAGATGAAGGATTTTAAGAGGCTTCAGCAAATAGTAGTTGTTGAGAAAACGCCTGCGATGCCCGGCTTCTATATTGACAGGAAGGGCGGCTTCGTGATACCTGCGGCTAAAAAAATTTTTACACACCCATTTTCTTGCAGAAAGAAGCACGGAAGTTTCCCTCAGAAAATTGAAGGGACGGATAGCCGCAAGCGTCAATCTCCACTGCAGGAATCTGAAAAAATAAATAACTGAGTGACGGAGCACCCCGGCTTTTCCGCTTGGGCTTGTCTTCATCAAATAGGCAGTCATTAAGGAGAAACGGAGGACAAAAAGCCGAGAAAAGCTTTGTGTAATCAGAGACGAAACAGCAAACTTCCGGTTCAAGTTTTATGGAGTATTTCTTTGTCAATCAAATCCAGTATCTCAGCATCCTGGTACATATCAAATTTCCGGGCAAACAGCTTGCCGGATGATTTCAAAACAGGCAGGTCTTCTTTTTTCAAAACAACCGGATGCGTGCGCGCCCCTTCTGTAGTCCAGCGGATGTAGCGGAAATTATTTTGCGCAATGCGGTCCTTGTATGGGGAGTGAACAAGAATGGTGGTAAAAAAAGATTCGTCAGAAAGGAGCGTGTGAGAGAAAAATTTTTTAAGCCGGGGATTTTCATGATGCACTTTCAAAACGTATTCAACGCAATCTTTCGTGATGGAAAACCATTGTGAGCCGGCATAAGGTAAAAACCCTTGCGGCATTTTTCTTTTTTCTTTGTGAGTAATGCTCAGCAGCATCAGCAGCAGTTCGCGCTTGAATTTTCCCGCGCGCACATAGTCCGGGGCATTGTAAAGAAAAATTTTAAGCACGTTCCAGAGTGGCTTGTTGATGAATCGTTCTTCCGGGATAATCATCAGCCGTTCGCCCAGCATGCTGTACCAATATTTTTCAAAGCGCAGAAAACGATGTTCCGCGCCCCAGGGGTGAACGTAGCCCTTCCATCCTTCGCCATAAATGGTTCCTTCCGGCACACCGTGCGGCTCGTAATTGTAAACGGGCAGATACCACAAAAACTGTCTGCCATAATTCTCAGTAAAGAATCTTTTCAGGAAATCATTTGATTTGATGGGATAATCATTGCCGCTGAGCACATGGAGATAATCAAACTCCGCTTTATTTTTCAGCAGCAGCTCCATGCCGTTGAGCACCGCCTGCACGATGCCAAACTCGCCCCATGAGCCGTCTTCACGCATGCAGAAAAATATATTTGGCTGCCCCCGGAACAACTTTCTTATTTTTTTTGTGTCTTCTTTTTTGGTGTTCCGGCATACATGAATGACAAACACGGAGCCGTCATCAAGCCTTGAAACAAGGCGGTGCAGTTGTTCGGGAAGCTTGTGCGCGAGGATGATGTATGCGAATTTCATGAGAGAAAGCAGTCAGCCGGCTTCGCAAAAGTGGTGATGATTTTCATAGACGCGTCAAAGTTAGCGAAGCAGCCGTCAGACAACTTTCCTCATCCAACCTGAAAATTCCACCACGCTGCAGCGCTTTTTACTCCCTCTGCAAGAGAAATGCGGTAAATGTAACCTTGCTCTCCGCCTGTCATTTCTGGTTTAAAGCGTCCCGTGGTGGAATATAAGTTCAGCTCAAACTCATTGGGGAAAAGAAAATCCTTCGGTGGCGGAAGATAAAGACGGGCGTAGAATGGAAGCCCCCGCTTAATCACTTTCATTACGTCCACCATCCTCTTTGAAAGGGGATTTTGGGTGAGCGCCTGCGGCAATCTCCGGTAAATTCTTCTCAAGCGTTCGAGCGCAAATTCTGCCGCTCCGGGACCTTCCTCCGCTCTTTTTTCGGCAGCAAAATGCGCGCGTATTAAAGCTTCTTCCATTTCGGAAATAATTTCATCGTAAAGACCAAGCGCATTGGCATGCAGTTCGTAGTAAGCCTTCCACGTTACCGGCTCGGGATTGATGCCATGCAGAAGAACGGGGAGCCTGGCTTCCTGTTTCACCAGATGCTGAAGCAGTCCGACTAAATCATCCACGTGAATGGCGTGGCAGACTGAATTGGACACCAGCGGTACTACGACTTTGAAATTCTGAATCCGGTGAAAAGCGATTCTCGACCAGAACATGTAAGGTCCGTAAACAATACCCGGGCGAATCACGCACAATTCGATTTTGTCTTTGTATTCAAAGGCGATTTTTTCGGTGGCGATTTTCACGCGGGAGTACCAGTCATTTTCTTTCGAATAAGAAAAGGGACTGTCCACTCCCTGTTGCGTGAGCCGGGGTGGAAGAACAGCTATGGTGCTGAGATGAATGAATTTTTTTACCCCCGACCGGATAGAAGCCTCCATCAGATTCCGCAAGCCCTCCTCATTGCTTTGGATGCTTGCCTCGTCACTCTGGAACGGTTTTTTGTCAACAACACAATTCACCACCGTATCGCAGCGGGTCAGCGTTTTCAGCAATTCGCTTTCAGAAGCGGGAATTTCCAATTCAGCGAAATCAATGTCCCCCCACCGCGCCAGCCGCGGACTTTTCTTTCTGGATACAGCGCGCACCGGCTTGCCTTCCAGCAAAAATGCTTGCGTGAGCCGGGCGCCTATTTCTCCCGAAGCGCCAATGATTGCCGTTTTCAATGTTCTTTTGTTTCTTCCTTAGTTCACCAATAAATAATTTCCGCAGATGGCGCGGATTCGCACCGATGAACAATTTGTCTGCAAAAAATCTGCGAAATCAGCCAAGCCGAATCAATTGATTATCAAATTATCATTCACAACCCCCACGAAAGCTCCAATGATTTTCGCCTGGCATAGCACTCTTCCACTATTGCCGTTGTTCTTACTGCATCATCCAGGCTTGAAAAATTTTCTCCCCCCCCCTTAATTCTGGAAATGAATTCTTTCCATTGCAGCATTTTGATGTCAATGGCTTTGTCACTGGTTTGAACCACTTTATGCTCATAAAGTCTTTTCAGAAACGGGGTATTCCTGTTCCGGTTGAAAATGGAAAGCTGCGCAGCGTTGTTGATGGTACACGTGAGGGTGACGTTTTCAAAATCAAGCCGGATGGTATCACCCAACTCGTTTGCCCAACTCATCATAATAGTAATGGCAACATTTTTCCACCAGTATGTTGCTCCATTGAGCCTGATAAGGGCGCACGCTTCAGCGCCACCGCGGCTGTCATCTTCGTAGCTGACCACTTCCAGTTTTTCAAACCAGGAGCAAAGCCTGTCAATGAAATGAACTGCATAATCCATCACGATTCCTCCTCCGCTGATGGCTGGATTCAGCACCGTAGCGGGCAAGTCTTTGGCAATGCTTCCCGCCCGAACGGTAACCGCATTCAGGCGTCCGAACCTGTCGGTCTTCAAACAGTCAATGATATAATGCGTGACGGGTTGGAACCTGCGGTTAAATCCGGCCTGAAGGACAAGGTTCCGTTTCCGTGATAGCTCAGCCAGTTCCTGTGCCTCCCTGCCGGTTTGTGCCAGCGGCTTTTCGCAGAATACATGAATATTTCTTTCAAGCAGGTATTTTACCTGCCTGTAATGAAACCCTGTGGGCGAACTGACAATGGCACAATCTATGCCCGACAGGTCTGCCGCATCGAGGCTTTCATATTCATAAGCGGAGGGAATTTCTTTTACAATCGTTTCGCGTGCTGCGGTGGACGGGTCAATCACAACGGTCAATACACAATTCGCATCTGATTTCAGCACTGGCAGATGCCCGAATTTCGCCTGACCTCCCGCTCCGACCAATGCAAGTTTTAGCTGCTTCATGCAAAATACCGGACAAAACTATAAAACGATTGATTGTATTTTGCTTGTTCCGTTTGCTGCGCCAGATAGCATCTGTGTCGCAGTTTCCAATAAAACCAACAATAATTATTGACCCACGGTAACGGTTCTGACTGAAAAGACAGGCGGGGTTTCAATGTGCTCCAAACCTATCCCGGTACTCTAAGATAAAGGTAGGAACCTAAACAGACACACATCTTTCTCTTTCTTTTTTGGCAGCCTTGGGTGTGTCCGGCATGGCGGACACCGTGGATGCTTGCAAGGTCTACCGCGTTTGACAATAAGATTTTTCTCAAAGAACGGTTCGAGGCTTTTCCATTGCTCATCGGTTAAGTTCATGGCTTTTGCTTTGCCAATTAATCGATACCAAGTCTGACTTGCCACTCACTTTTTCTCACTCATATCGTATATTGTCTATTTTTGAGATAGCTTTTAGTTATATTACTAACCGCCAATATGCCTTACTTTATTTATCATCTGAAACTCATCCCGCATTACCGGCTCGAATCCAATTGGAAGGATGAAACGCGGGAAATCGTCACCCGGCACTTCAACCATCTCAGGGAGAATTGTGACCGCGGCAACGTGTTGCTTGCAGGAAGGTCGGCTCTGCCAATTGAAGATGCTGACAACTTCGGCATCTGCATTTTCGAAGCCGCCTCGCTGAGGGACGCGCAACAGTTTATGGACAATGACCCCGCGCTGATTCATGGAATTATGACCGGTAAAGTGTATCCGTTTTCATTGGCGATGCTGCGGGGAGAGGAAGGGTAGCTTGCTGTGCAGGCAAGACCGCTCAGAAATCAATCTTCATCCCGAAGGTGGGTCCCCATTTGGGGGCGAGAGGCACATCCCGGTAGGTGAGCCGCCAGAGGATGTCCACTTCAAACAGTTTGAGTATATTTTCAATTCCGAAGCCCAGTTCCGCATAGGGCTTTGGAAAAGGAATGAGGTAAGGCGGATAGCTGCGGGAGGAATCGCGCGGGTTGGCGGATTTGTTGGCTTCCGTCATTGTGCCGATAAGCAGGTTGGCGAACAGCACTTCGCGCAGCTTCAGCTTGCGAAAGCCGGGAATTTTGTTCAAAAAAAATCCTTCGAAGTGATGCCGGATGTTGAGCGATACGTATTGATCGGTGATGAACTCGTAGTTGTTCATCATGTTAAAGGCAAACCGGTTGTAAAAAAAAGTTTCGTTGCCGGGAGCCACATTCAGAAGAAGGTAAGGCAGTGTGCCGAAGGTTTTTCCTGCAGTGAGCGTGAAGTGAAAGGTGCCGATGGGATTGACAGGGATGCGGTCATTTAACGCCACTTCGATTTTGTGGTATTGAAAATCACTGCCGAGGATATCCTTCAGCCCCAGCGTGTACCATGCCACCAGCGTGGGGTAACGGGTGCCGAGGCTCACGCGGTTGAAATCGCCCGTAAGGAACTTCTCATGATAGGCAAAGCGCAGCTTGAAAATGATTTCTGATGTGATGAATGATTCAATCGTGTCAGAATGCGAATTGGCGGTTTCCTGCAAATAATAAAACGGAAACTGCGGGGTAATCTCGCGGTGCCTCAATGTGAGCCGGTTGGAGTAACCCACCTTCCATTCTTTCTCATAAAACACAGACGTCTGCGTAATGAGGTTGAGTTTTTGCGGAACATTTCTGCGAATCAATCCGGTGAGAATATTTTCCTGCCCGAACTGGGCCGGGTTGGCTGGGCGCAGGTCCAGGTCGTGGATATATTCAGCGCCCAGGCTTTGGCGCGGGTCTTTGTCAATCAATACAAGAATATCGCCTCCGTATTTGAATCGCCTGTCATCCATGCCGTAAGCGCCAAACACCCCCAGGCGCACGCGTTCGCTCATCTCTTCGGTGGTGCGGATGCCGAGGCGGAAGCGAAAACGCTCCACGTCATTCACGCTGAAGACCGATGCGATAGGACCGAATTCGAATTTGTCCACCGGGTAGTAGCCCGTCACTATCATATTGAATACATCCACCCATGTTCTGAATGCTTTCGTCTTTTTCAGCGAATCAACCATTTCATATACGCCTGATTCGTTCAGCGTGAGGTCTTCGTGACGGTTGGCGGTCCAAAACGAATCGGTTTTTTCAAAAGCCTTTTCATCCACGACAATGTCAGTGCGTGCTTCGAAGAATTTGTCAATATCAGGGCGGTTGATGCGGTAATCTTTGTAAGAGGTGGTTTTTCTGCCGATGATGCCCAGCATATTTTCGGTCACCTTGAAGCGAATTACGATTTTGTCTTTTGACATCATCCAGATGGAATCATTCACCAAGGCGAATTGCTGAAAGACGCTGATTTTGTCCACAAAATTCACGTTCACGTGCTTTGCCACTTCCATGCTCACCTGTTTGATTGCCCAACTGTCTTCCGCCACCCACATATCGCCCACGAAGGTGAACGAGCCTTGATTTTTGGGAACAAATGTCATCTTGTAGCACCATGCATCTTCCACGTAGCCGCTGTCCACCAGCTCATACTTGTAATAATTGAGACCGTTATCATTGATGGGGCTGACGAAATTTTTGTAGAACAAGGCAGGCCAGTTGTCATAAACACTCACCTCCTGATACATCGAGCCAAGGAATTGCGAAAGGCTCTCGTTCTTTACGCCCGACTGCTGGCTGGCTTTGATATTTTCGCGCTCCTCTTCTTTAGGCTGCGTGCGGTAATAGTAGTCGGAAAGGATTTCAGATAGAAAAACCGGCAGGAATGGCTTGTCTTCTGAAATGCTGTCAATCTTTTCAAAAACAAATTGGAAGGGACGCATCACCTTGCGGTCCTGGAATTTTTTATTCCAGTCATAGAGGTCCAGTTCCACTTTATTGTAAGCCTCATAGCTGTAGTTGTTTAAAACACGGTTGCTGTTTTTTTCCTTGTTTTTGATGATTTTGCGGAACAGCACCACGGCCGGGTCTTCAGCCGGCTTGATGACCACCTCCTTCAAGCTGATATCGGAGCGCTGCAGCACGAAGTTGACAACCTGCTCAGACACATTCAGCAGCCGCCTCTTGCTTGTTTGATAGCCGATGCTCTGTGCCACCAGCGAATCAGCAATCGTGCTGGTATGCAGCACATACTTGCCTTCAAAGTCAGTAGTGGTGCCGATGTTCTTTCCGTTCAGCAGGATATAGGCAAACGGAATCGGCTCGCGCGATACGGCATCAGTCACCTTCCCGCTGATTTTATACTGCTGCCCGAATACCGGAAACGAACTGAAAAGTATCACAGCAAAGACGGTAAAATATGCCAAAAGGGTCTGTTTGCCGGTCATTTGCCTGAAATATTGCGCATTTATTTAACGGGAAGCAGCCTCAAAAGTTCGGGAGGTAACGAATGCTAAATTAAGTGAAATAGAAGGATAGATTTTTTTAAAGAAAATAGCGTATTGCCATTACTATTGAAAATCACAAGCCTCGTATATTCGCTTCAAATTCTTACTTCTGATGCGAATTATTGTTGTGGCAGGCTGCTTGCTTCTTTTTGCCGCTGCCTGCAATAGGGGTGGAAACCGTTCCGAGAAGCTTACTCCTGCCAGGGGCGGCAGATTCTACGGAGGCGTCTTGAAAGGCAATGAAACCGAATACTTCCGCAGCCTCTACCCCCTGAATGTCACCGAAGTGGGCGGGCACCGCATCACCAACCAAATCTATGAAGGGCTCGTGCGGTTTCATCAGGCTGATTTGAGCATCCAGCCCTGCCTTGCCGAAAGCTGGCAGATGGACACCACCGGATTGGGTTACACTTTCTTTCTCCGCAAAGGCGTGCGGTTTCATGATGACGCCTGCTTTCCGGACGGCAAGGGGCGGGAAGTCACCGCCCGCGATTTTGAATATTGCCTCACGCTGCTTTGCACGCCTGACGTCAGCAACCAGGGGTTTTGGGTGTTCAGGAACAAAGTGAAGGGTGCGGACAATTATTATCTCTCGCGCGAATACGAATCGCTGAAGCAGACAGCAGCGAAGTATCCACCGGATTCCCGGGATGAAAACTATCTGTCAGCCATCGCCCGCATCAGGGAGTTGGAGGAGAAAAATGCCGAAGATATCGCTGCCAGGCCCGATAAGGTTGCCGGTATCACCGTGATTGACGACTACACGCTGCGCATCGAACTGGAGAATTATTTCCCCGGATTTTTGCAGATGCTTGCGCTGCCATTCACGCAGGTGTTTCCCAAAGAGGCGGTGGAAAGATATGGAACGGACATGCGCGCCCGTTGCGTGGGCACCGGTCCTTTCAAAATAAAAGCCCTGCGGGAAGATGAGGTGGTGATACTTGAAAAAAACAATGACTATTGGGGTAAGGATGAATTTGGCAACCAACTGCCTTTTTTGGATGGAATTAAAATCACCTTCATCAAGGAGCATAAGTCGGAATTGCTTGCGCTGAAAAAAGGCGACCTCGACTTCATGTACCGCCTGCCGCTGGAGATGGCGGAAGAAATCGTTGACAAGAATGATAACCTGCTGGGAGAATACAAGCGCTTTCAGTTGCAGGTGACGCCCAATCTCGCCACGCTTTACTACGGATTTCTCAATGTGTCGCCCACGTTTTCAAACAAGGATGTACGCATCGCCTTCAATTATGCCATTGACAGAAGAAAGATTGTTGACTTCACCATTAAGGGAACCGGCATTCCCGCCACGCATGGCATTGTTCCCCCGGCATTCAAAAATTTCAATGCCGAAATGGTGAAAGGGTATGAATTCAATCCGGAGAAGGCGCGCGAGCATCTGGCGAAAGCCGGCTATCCTGACGGGAAAGGGTTCCCCGCAATCACGCTGCAAATCAATTCCGGAGGCGGCACCAATGAGCAGGTGGCGGAAGCCGTGCAGAAGATGCTGCAGGAAAATCTGAACATCCGCGTAAACATCATCAAACTGCCTTTTGCGCAGCATCTTGAAAATCTTGAAACCGGGAAAGCCGAATTCTGGCGGCTGGGGTGGATTGCTGATTACCCCGACCCTGAAAATTTCCTTAATCTTTTTTACAGCGCGCACATCCCACCCAAGCTGAGCGATAAGTCATATTTAAATTCAGTCCGTTACCGCAATCCGGTGTATGATTCGCTGTTTGTGCTTGCGCTGCGCACGGTGGATGAAGCCAGGCGCAATGCTCTTTACGCGCAAGCCGACCAGGTGATGATAAACGATGCCGCTATCATGCCAATTTATTATTACAAAGACCACCGCCTGCTGCAGCCGCGCGTGCAAAATTTTCCGCAGAACGCCATGGAATACAGAACCTACCGAGACGTGTGGCTGACACCGGAAGATTATAAGCCGCTGACTGCGGAAGCGAAGTAGCAGCATTTCTGCCTTCACGAATCGCAATTCATCGTACACCGGGCGCCTCAAAATAAGACTTAACTCTCTGCTAACGGTATTTCAGGTTACAGCATCATGCACAGCAGGCAGTCCTGGTGATGTTTATAATTGGTCAAGGCGGACACAAGCCGGTGTTTTTACTGATGCTGCCAACTGTTCCTGCCGGAAATGGATGGGCATTAAACTTCCAAAATCAGCCCAATGGGGCAATGGTCTGAGCCCATCACATCCGCCTGGATAAAGGCATCCTTCACGTTTGATTTCAAGTCATCACTCACGAAAAAATAATCTATCCGCCAGCCGACATTGCGGGCTCGGGCGTTGAATCGCTGGTCCCAATATGTGTATTGCCCTCCGCGTTGGTTGAACATGCGGAACGTATCAGTATATCCATGGGCAACCAGCTTATCCAGCCATGCTCTTTCAATGGGCAGGAAGCCGGAGGTTCGTTCATTCGCTTTCGGTCGAGCCAGGTCTATCTCCCTGTGAGCCGTGTTGATATCGCCCGCGATGATGATTTTCTTGCCCTGTTTTCGCTGGATTTCGACCTGTTTCAGAAACTCGTCATAGAACGCAAGTTTGTAATACAGCCTCTCTTCTGACATCTGTCCGTTGGGAAAGTAAATATTATAAAGCAGGAATTCCGGATACTCAGCAATGAGGATTCTTCCCTCCCGGTCAAATTTCTCTCCGATGGATGTTGAAACACGCAGCGGCTCCCGTTTTGAAAACAATGCCACTCCGCTGTAGCCTTTGCGCTCAGCGCAATCATAGTAAGCACGGTAGCCTTCGTGCTTCGCCAGCTCATCAGGAATCTGGTCGTGCTGCAGCTTGGTTTCCTGCAAACACACCATGTCGCCATTCTGCGCATGAAGCCATTCCATGAAACCTTTTTTCATGATGGCGCGCAAGCCGTTGACATTCCAGGAGAGAAGCTTATAAGTGGACATTGATGTCGTTTGCAATTTTCAGTTTTTTCTGTCAGGGGGCAACTCCTGGCAGAAACCGGTTCTTTCCCCTTTTCTCCGAGCCTTGGATTGTTTTCACTCCGTGCCAGCCCATAACTTAAAATTACTTTCCTGCAAACGGGATATCTTCGCCTGCCTTGCGATTGAATAGCTGAGAAAATAATCCCGCCCGTCAGGCTCAACTGTGATTTCTTTTAATCGCCTGTTGGATGAAACCGTCAGACTCAATTTTTTCCCTCCGGAAAAATGACGACACCACTCGTTCAGATTTCCTTCCACGCGCATTTCGTTCACCGCAATGATTTCATCCTGCACGGACAAGCCTGATTTGTCGGCAGGAGAGTCAGGATAGACTGACGTTATCGTTGTTTTCTCACCGCTGGTTTGAATTTTAAACCCGAGTGACTGCTCAATATAACTTGTGCCCTTCTTCACCAACGCAAATCCGATATAATCAAGGCAGTTGACAAGCTCCGGTTCGTAAGAAGATGTTCCAAAAATATAATTCTCAAAAAAGCGGTCGAATGATTTCATGGCAATTTGTTCTGCGATTCTTTTATAATCCTCCTCAGAGTAGCCTTTCTGCTTTTTGCCGAATTCATCATAAAGCGCCCGCATCACATCATCGAGAGAATGGTTGTTTGCCGTGTTCTTTCGGATGTTGATGTCGAGCATGAAAGCGCATAGCGCCCCTTCGGTATAGATAGATGCCTTTCGCCCCGGCACCCCCTGCTTATACCCATCGAGCCATGTGTCGAATGAAGAATCGGCAACCGAAAGATTGAATCTGCCGGTGTTGCCGAAATGCTTTGTAAGCAGACCGCTGAATGTTTCAGCATATTGCTGCTCGCTGAAAACACCGGCACGCAGCAGGATTAAATCGCCATAATACGTGGTGACGCCTTCCGCGACATAACCCAGACGCGTGTAGTTTTCGCGGCTGTAATCATACGGAAGGAATTCGACAGGGCGAATCGCCTTTACATTCCAGGCGTGAAACAATTCATGCGAACTTACTCCGAGCAGGTCATCATATCCTTTGTTCATCAGCGAATGCGAAGGTCCCACCGCAATCACCGTGGAATTGGCGTGCTCCACTCCGTGATGAAATTTTTCAGGCAGCGCCTGAAAAAGAAAATGATACTCTTTGAACGGAAAACTTCCGAACATCTTGAGTTGCGCTTCGGTGAATTTTTTGAAATCGTTCAGCAGTTTTTTCCAATCGGGTTTCACTTCACCCTGAAACCACACGGTAAACACGGTTCGCTGAACGGTGAAGTGATTTTTCTGAAGCAACGGGCTCGCCATCAGCGGGCAATCTGCCAGCTCGTGATAATCGTTTGCTGAAAATTTGTGAGCATGGATTTTATTCAGCCCCGTTGCCGTCAGGTAGTTTTCAGGAAGCACTACTTCCAGTTCGCAAGGTTCATCCATCCGTTCAGGAACATACAGCAGGCAGTTCACGCCATTGACATACAGCTGTGTTTCATCCAAAAAAGTGGAACCAGCGTTCAGTTCGTTGGCATAATAGCTGTATTCAATGTGTATGGTCTTTGCTCCTTGTGTCTGAATTTTCCAGCGGTCTTTTGTCACTTTCTTGAATGGCAATTTTTTTCCGAAGGAATCTTTCGGCTGGAATGTTTTGATGTTCTGCGCGTAATGGGCAAGCTCATACCGTCCGGGACGCCAGGCGGGAAGCTGCACGTCCAGCTCATCGGAATTGACTCCGGAAACCGTGAAGCTAATATCGAGAAGATGCCGGTGAGGTGACGTGTAGGAAAGAAGGTATTGCAGGTTTGCATGCGCTTTCATTGCAGTGCAAAGAACCGAATACTTTTCATAACTCGCGATGTAAATGAAATTTGGTTTTTCCTCATATTTACCCCGCAAATATACCAATTCATGAAAGGCTTGAAAATCGCAGCCTTCCGGGCAGGCGAACACATGATTATAAACATAACATAGAAACAGATGCCCTATGCGAATTGGCGCACAGTTAAAACATACTGTTATACCCTTGAGCTTGATGCTGCTGTGCCCGCCCTTTGCCATGCTGATGGCATACACGGGCACCCAACTGCACGGCTCGTTTGCCGGATTACTTTCCTTCTTGAAAGAAGAAGGATTTCTGAAGGGTGTCTGGCATATCTGGTCTCCTGTTTTCTTCGGAACGAAAAGCGCCTGGCTTATCATCGGGACTTTTGCGCTGACACAACTCCTATTTATTAAACTATTGCGGGGGCCGCGCAATGAAGGACCGGAAACAGCCACGGGTTTTATCCCTGTTTACAAAGCAAACGGGAGAGCCTCCTTTTTTCTGACAGTCGCGCTTTATTGGCTTTTCTCATTCAAGCTGAAATGGTTCTCACCGGCTATTCTTTATGACCACTTTGTTGAAATCATCGGAGCGCTGAATTTCACCGTTCTGGTTTTCTGCCTGGTGCTTTATTTCAAAGGACGGTTTTTTCCAAGCTCGAATGATACCGTTGTCACGGGCAATTTCATTTACGATTACTGGCGGGGAACTGAACTTTATCCATCCGTTTGCGGCTGGAACGTAAAGCATTTTACCAACAGCCGGTTTGGGATGATGGCATGGCTGCTCATCATAATTTCATTTGCAGCAAAACAGGATGAGTTGCACGGCATCACTGATGGAATGTTTATCTCGCTTGCATTGCAGGTCTGGTACATCAGCCAGTTTTTCTGGTGGGAAACCGGCTACTTCCGCACGATGGATATCCAGCACGACCGCGCTGGATTCATTATCATCTGGGGAACAATGGTATGGGTACCTGCCATTTACACTTCACCATCGCTGTATCTGGTGCATCATCCGTTAACACTCGGATGGGTGCCTGCTGGAATTATTTTTATCATCGGTGCATTTTCGATTCTTGCAAAAAATCTCTCAAACAGACAGCGCCTGCGCGTGAGAGAAACAAACGGCAACACTGCGGTCTGGGGCAAGCCTCCCCGCATCATCCGGGCTAAGTACGTCAACAGCAAGGGGGAACAAAAAGAGAATATCCTGCTTGCTTCAGGCTATTGGGGTGTTGCGCGGCATTTTCATTATGCAGGTGAAATACTAGGCGCTCTTTGCTGGAGCATTCCTGCTTTGTTCAGCGGTTTTTATCCGTATTTCTATGTCACCTACCTGACTATTTTACTCGTTCACCGTGTGAATCGGGATGACAGGAAATGTTCGCTCAAATACGGAATTTACTGGGATGAATACCGGAAACTTGTTCCCTGGAAGATTTTGCCGGGAGTGTATTAATCATAAATTCCGGAACTAAGCTCGTCAGCTATACAATTAAAAACAAATTCCAATTTCAAAAACAAGGGATTTCACAGGTAAAATTCCTGTTCATTCGGTGTTGACATTCACAGAAAAAGGCGGACAGTGACCATCCTGACCGGACACGTGGAGCACAAAACCTTTACAATGCCGCCTGGGATGGATTAGCAGAGCAGTTTCTAAAAATTCTATGGCAACGGCATTACACGTTGTAGGAATATTCCTACAAAACAATCAGAAAACGCCCGGCTGATGTATTTTGACTTACACGCTAAGTTTGCTCGTGGTAAAATTTTGACGTCTTGAATCATCTCCGCATCCTGATTGCCGATGACCATCCTGCCGTGCGGTATGGAATCCGCTCGGTGCTCCAGTTGGAAAAAAACATCACCATTGCCGGAGAAGTGAGCAATGGTGATGAAGTGCTTGCTTTCCTTGAGAAACAGCCGGTTGACTTGGTGATTCTTGATTTGAACATGCCGGGGAAAGACGGCATTGATACCGCCCGGAAGCTGCGTAAAACGTATCCGAACCTCAAAATACTTGCCTTCAGCATTTATGATGACCGCCACCGTGTGATGGGCATGCTGAAAGCCGGTGCTGACGGCTACCTGCTTAAATCAGCCGACAGCAACCAGATAATGGATGCCATCAACACCGTGATGAAGGGTGAAAAATATATTTCGCAGGAAGTGGCTTCCAAAGTAGTGTTTGATGTTGTTTCGGGAAATGTCACCACCTATGACGAAGAACAGCCCTCCCCCCCTTTGTCGAGGCGCGAGAAAGAAGTGCTGCGCCTGCTAACGCATGACAACTCCTACTCTGAAATAGCCAGGAAATTAGGCATCAGCAAACGTACGGTGGATACCCATCGCTACAACATCACCAAAAAGTTAGGCATTAAAACCATTGCCGGACTCATCCGCTATGCCATGGACCACGGCATCGCATAGCTGGCACGACATGCGATAACCCGATGTAGCTGCTCCATCTTGCTTCAGGGGCTAATTGTCCCATTCACCCATTTCCCCTTCACATTCTTTAACAATTTCTCCTGCCTGCCGAACGCATCAAAAATGCTACTTTTGGCTCGCCATTTAAGCAATAAGCAAATAAACCATGCTTCAACTGCATAAAAATATGAACGTTGTTTTTACCGCATTCATCCTTCCGCTGCTGGCGAACTCGTGCCAGAGCAGCACCACCCCCTCGGAAGGCGTAGCCGCTGAGGCGACTGTCACGGAAACCGCAGCAGCAAGCGGAACCCAGCGTGCAGTTCCCCCCGATGATTTCCCCATGAAGCCCGACACCATCGAGGTGCGCGGCAAATTCATGCAGGGCTGCATGCTTCCGCGCATCATCAAGATTGCCGAACACAACGAACTGAGCGCGCCCTGGCGCGAGGTACCCGTGGTGAACGGTGAGTTCAAATACCGCTTCTATCTTGCCGAGCCGCGCAGAATTGCGCTGCGCACCGAAAACCGTACGGGCTATGACTTCATCGCCACCACCGGGCAGCCCGTTTACCAGCTTGAGATTGCCTGCGTGAACGGCATGGAAAAGCCCGAGCTGAAAGACTCGCCCGAAAATGTGCCCTACCGCCTCTTCAGCAGCGCCAATAAAAAATTCAGGGAAGACCTCGACAAGTTCGCCAAAGAAGACCTCGGCAAGCCTGACGTGTTTGCCAATGTGAAGAAAACCATCAGCGACTATCACCAGACGCTGGCTGACATTGCCGCAGCCCATCCGGGAACGTTCACGGCAGCAGTACTGTGCGCAGCCGAAAAGCTACCCGAAGAAGCGCTGGAGTCACCCGAAACCCTGCGGAAAAATTTCCTGCTGCGCGAAGCCTTCGCCAACCCGCACATATATAATGACTTTTTGGGCGGTCGCATCCTGAGCAACTACCTCGCCATCTGCGACCGCAAAGCCGACCAATACCCTGTCTTTGACGGAATGATGAATATTGCGGTGAAAAATCCCGATGCGGCAAAGCGGCTGCAGCAGGTTGCTTACAACGTTTTTTACAACCGGCATGAAGAGGAGATGGTGACTGCCTATATCAAATGGGCTGACGTCAACCCCGCAGGCATGTATAACCAGAGCGTGAAGATGCAACTGGCGAAGCTGAAAAAGGTGATGCCCGGAAATCAATTCACCGAGATAACGCTCAACGACCCCTCAGGCGCCCCGAAGAAGCTGAGCGATGCGGTGAAATCAGGCAAGCTCACGCTGCTGGTTTTTTACAGCCCCACGTGCGAGCATTGCCAGGCGGAGATACCGCAACTCAAGCCGCTGTGGGAGCAATATAAATCCAAGGGATTGAAAATCTACATCGTGGGCTTTGACGCCACGGCTGAAGAGTGGAGCTGGTTCATCAAAAACAAGGCATCACCCGAATGGACGCATGTGTTCGAGTACCCCGATGGCTTCCACCCATCCGATTTGTACGTGGTGAACTATACGCCCACATTCATCCTTATTGACAGCACGGGCAACATCATCACCCATCTGCCTGAGTTGGAGGATGTGAAGGCAGATATACCAAGAATACTGGATTGATAGTTTAGGGTTGAGAGTTGAGTTGAGAAACGAAGCTCTGTAAAGTGCAGCTTTCAACTCCCTGCTCTCTAACACGAAATAAATAAATAAATAATACTCCGCACTATGCGATTCCTTACTGCTATCGTTCCCCTTTTTCTTGTCACCTTTTGCCAAAGCGTTTCCACACCTGAAACGAAGCCGGCAGCGCCTGCCGCCACCGCCTCCCCCGCGCCTGTCTATCAGATGAAGCCCGATACCATTGAGATTCGGGGAAAGTTCCTTGCCGGATGCACGATGCCGGGAACCGTCAAGATTGCCCTGCACAACGTGGACAACACTTTCTGGAAAGATGTGTCTGTCACCAGCGGAGAATTCAAATTCAAGCACTTTCTCACCGAACCGCGCAGGATTGCAATCAGAACCATCTACGGGGTGAAGTTTGATTTCTTCGCCACTACCGATGAGAAGGTTTACAACGTGGAGATTGACTGCTCTACCAAGACGGAAGTGTTTGACATCAAAGGCTCAGCCGAAAATGCCGCTTATCGCCCATTCGCACTCGCTCAGAAAAAATTTCAGGACACGCTCGATTCGCTCGGCAAATCCGACATTTCAAATCCTGACGCGTTCAATCTTGTGAAGCAAACCATCAGCGATTACCAGAAAACCATTGCCGAGATTGCCTCAGCCCATCCCGCCACGTTCACCGCGAAAGTTTTTTGCGCTGCGGAAAGGCTGCCTGAAGGCGCGCTGAACTCGCTGGAGTCGCTGCGGAAAAATTTCCTGTTGCGCGAAGCCTATGCCAATCCGCATTTCTACAATGATTTTACGCCTCACCGCATTCTGCTGAATTATCTCGCCATCCGCGATAAAAAAGCCGACCCCGGTGAGCCGATTGAAACGCTGATGACAATCGCCCTGAAAAATCCCGAAGCCGCAAAGCGATGGCAGGAGCCCATGGGCAATATCTTCTTCAACATGCACCAGGAAGATTTGGTGAAAGCCTACATCGACTGGGCTGAGCGCAACCCGGACAAGATGTATAATCAAAGCATGAAGGGAAAGCTGAAGAACATGAAGAGGGTGGTATCAGGCAACCCGTTTATTGACTTTGAGCTGAAAGACCCCAGGGGGCAACCGCGCAAGCTCAGCGAAACGGTGAATGCAGGCAAACTTACCGTGCTGATATTCTACAGCCCCACCTGCGGACACTGCAAGGAGAAAGTGCCCGAGCTGCTTCCGGTGTGGGAGCGGTACAAGGGCAAAGGCTTGAAAATCTATGCGGTGGGGAGCAACGCCAAGAATGAAGAGTGGAGCGCATTCATTACCAGGCACGCCAATCCGGAATGGGTGCATGTGTTTCAATATGATGACGGGCTGAATGCCTCCGACCTGTATTACGCCAGCAACCCCACGTTCATCCTTATTGACGGCAAAGGGACGATTCTCTCACGAATTTGGGATTTGGAGCATGTGATTGAAGAGATTAAGAAGATGCTGGGGTAAGAAAAGAGGCGGATGAGGAATTCGGGTGTGAATTCAATCAAACCGGTATCCCTTTCTCCTCAGCATTTCCCCTATCTGCGTTCCTTTTTCTTTTCGCTGCGGAACCTGAAATTCTACTTCTTCCAGCACACCGGCAAATTCATTGAACACGCCTTTTTTCAGGATGCCGTTTTTATCCATAGCCAGCGAGCATCCCACCATTTTTTTCCCCTCATAGGGTCCGCCCACAATGTAGCCCACACTGGTTGTGCTGATTACCACCATGTCATACAATTTGGCGAGGGTGCCCAGCGGCTTCACCCATTTGTCGCGATACGGCTCATCTTCTTCGGTAATGTGGTGGTCAACTGTCCAGGACGAAGGTGACAGCAGCACCTGCGCTCCCATGCGCGCCAGCGCATGACCGAGGCAGGTGGCTTCGGTATAATTGTCAGCACAGATATTGACACCGATTTTTCCCAAAGGGGTATCCGCTACTTCTAATTTCTGTCCGGTTTCATAATAAGGGAATTCCACTTCCAGCAAATTAATCTTGCGGTGTTTGAGGATGATGACACCTTTATTGTTAATGAGAATGGCAGTGTTGTAGTTGCGCTTTCCTTCTGCTTTTTCCGTAAGCCCTACGCAGAGGTAGAGCCCATAATCGGCTGCATACCGGCAAAAAACATCGCTGAAAGCCCCGGGGATGGGCTGGCTGTCTTTCAGCGCGTTGGGATGCGTCCATGCGAAATCAATGGTTTCGGGCAGCAAAACGAGGTCGCACTTTTTTTCCGCAGCCTGTCTAATCAATTTATGAGCGCGCTCGAAATTCCGCTCCGGTTCGGTGCCCTCCACCAGCAGTTGCGCCATGCCGACTTTCATAATCCCCGAAGTTTGACAACGCAACTTTAACCATTTTCAACCTTATATGGGACATGATGTTGAGATTTTCAATCGGATTCATGTTCGCAGGTTATAGACATGCAGGCTGCATTTCCTATTCTA
>DATLYB010000146.1:0-10187 GCA_035575215.1 Chitinophagales bacterium | reverse complement strand
ATCCGGAGGCGGAATGGCGGGATGCTCACATTGGCAAGTGGCAGCATTATAAATGTCATTCGTCTTGCAATCATTGTCATCGCAGCCGGGAGGCGGAATGAGGGTGTGTTCGCACTGGCACGAAATCGAATTGTAAGCATCAGCGGTGTTGCAGTTATTGTCATCGCAATCGGGAGGCGGAATGAAGGTGTGCTCGCACCGGCAGGTGAGCGGGTTAAAAACATCGGTTGTTGAGCAGTTGTTATCATCGCAGTGCTGAGGCTGTGAAGTAAAGACGCAAACATTGTTGATGCATTCATCCGTTGTGCAGGGGTCATTGTCATCGCACACCGTTACGGGCGTGTAGTGCGTCACCACAATGCTGTCGCAGCCATTGGATGATGTGAGAGTGTCAATGGTTGTTCCCGGCTGTGTTCCCGCACAGGCTGAGGCATAAACGGTGGTCACCGGCACGCAGGAGCCGAGTTTCACAATCCAGAAGTCTGCTCCGCCCTGATTTCCTGAAACATCTCCGTTATTGGAATCGGAGCTTCCGGCAAGGACGAAACCTCCATCGCCCGTATGCGCCACTGCATAAGCTTTTTCATTTGCGGAGCCGCCATGCGTTCTCTGCCATTGAATATTCCCGCTGGCATCGAGCTTTACCGTCCAGAAATCCTGTCCTCCATGATTGCTGCTGACGTTTCCGTTGTTAGAAGAAGCGTAGCCTGTCACTGCATATCCTCCGTCAGAAGTCTGAATGACCGAAGTTGCTTCATCAGATTGGGTGCCTCCCAGGGCTTTTTGCCACTGCAAAGCTCCGCTGGCATTCAGCTTCACCACCCAATAGTCACGTGAGCCATGGCTTCCGGTCACATCGCCATTATAAGAAGCCGAATAGCCGGCAACAATATATCCGCCATCAGAGGTGGGCTGCACAGAATTCGCCTGGTCGGCAGCACTGCCGCCAAACGATTTCTGCCACATAATGCTTCCGCCCGCGTTCAGCTTCACGACCCAATAATCGGAGGTGCCGCGGTTGAGCGTTACGTCTCCGTTAGTTGAGTATGAACTGCCGGCAACGATATAATTTCCATCGGATGTTTCTCGAACCGAATAGGCAATGTCAATGGATGAACCGCCCAGGCACTTCTGCCATACAATGCTTCCGGTGGCATTCAGCTTTACTACCCAGAAATCATGCATACCGTGATTGCCAGTAACGTCTCCGTTGGTTGAGAAGGTCCATCCCGCCATGATGTAACCCCCATCTGTAGTTTGCTGAATCGCGTTGGCTTCATCGGTGGACGAACCGCCCAGCGCCTTCTGCCACTGGATATTTCCACCGGCATCGAGCTTTACTATCCATACATCTCTGCCGCCATGGTTGCCGCTCACATTGCCATTGTTGGAGATGGCATAGCCCGCCACCACAAATCCGCCATCGGATGTTTGCTGAACGGATGTGGCTTTGTCATCTGACGTGCCGCCCAAAGCTTTCTGCCATAAAATATTTCCAGCCGCATCGAGCCGCACCACCCAATAATCCATCAGCCCATGATTGCCGGTGACGTTTCCGTTGTTGGATGATGTGTAACCCGCAGCGATATAGCCGCCATCGCTGGTTTGCCGTATAGCGGTGGCTTCTTCCGCAACAGTTCCGCCCAGCGACTTTTGCCAGTCAATGCGGGGAAGAAGGTCGCACTCATGGGTGCATTGACCTCTCACGCAATTATCAATCGTGCAGACGTCATTGTCGTTGCAATTGAGCGGAGTGTAAGCACACGCACCCGTTGCCGGAACGCAGGCATCCACCGTACAAAGATTCCCGTCATTGCAAATAATGGAAGTGAACACGCAGTTTCCGCTGGCGCAGCCATCGGTGGTGCAGAGGTTGCCGTCAGTGCATACTTTTGGTGTGAATGCGCATTCTCCGCTGACGCAGGCATCATCGGTGCAGGGGTTGTTATCGTTGCACGGATAATAAAAACAAATGCCATCAACACAAACGTCAGCGGTGCAGTTGTTGCTGTCACTGCAATTCATCTGCACATGCGTGCATCCTGAAATGATGTTGCAGTCATCGGTGGTGCAGGCATTATTGTCATTGCAGTTCGCGGGAGCGTGTGTGCATTCCCCGTTCGCGCAGCCATCCGTGGTGCATGCATTGTTGTCAGAACAGTCGGCAGGGGTATGCGTGCAGCCTGTAAGCGTATTGCAGCCATCGGTAGTGCACAAATCATTGTCATCACAATTGGCGGGTGCATGCGTGCACTGCCCGCTGGAGCAACCATCATCGGTGCAGGCGTTGCCATCGCTGCAGCTCATGGGTGAATGCATGCAGCCGGCTGCGGGGTTGCAGCCATCACTGGTGCAGTTGTCGCTGTCATCACAATTGACAGATGGATGGGAGCACGAGCCGTTCACGCAGACATCATCGGTGCAGGCGTTGTTATCGTCACAGTCCACAGCCGCGCAGGGGTCGCAGTTTGGAATGGCGGTATAAGTACACGTTCCTGCATCGCATTCATCAATGGTGCAGGGATTGCCGTCATCACACAGGGGAAGGTATTCACATTGCCCGTCCGTACACCCTTTGTTGACGGTGCATGGATTGTCATCATCGGGACATGAAATTTCATTTTGCAAACACACGCCACCAGAGCATTGATTGACTGCACATTCATTAAAGCCGCTGCAGACATAGGAAATTTCTCCGTTCCATATTCTTGGCGAGAACACAGAGGAGAACGGATACACGTTGCTGGTGCCTTCCCTGATAATGATGTTGGCATCCTGGCTGGCTGTGTTTCCCACTGCGGTACCAAAGCTGTATCGCATACTGCCATCGGTGCCTGTTATATAAAATGCATACGTTTCACCGGCAGGGATGATGATGTTAATTGGGATGGGAATGGGAGTCGCTGAATTCATCCCATTGGAATTCGTGCCTGTGGCGCTTCCTATCAAATTCCACGCAGCGGCATTGTTTTCATATCCCACATGCGAGCCGGGCTTGTAGTAGATTTCAAAATCAATGGTACCGCTGAAGTGACCTTTAAATGAAAGGATTTTTACTGTATTCAAGGCAGTGACGTCAAACATGTTGCCGTTTTGCGCGGTGCTTCCGTTAAAGACGGTTGCCAGCGCATTGGTGCACGGGCTGCAGCCGGGGATGGGATTGTGCCGGCAGGTTCCGTTCAGGCACAGGTCAACCGTGCACGCATCGCTATCAGTACAGAGGGGCGGGTTGAAGCAGATGCCGCTGACGCATTCATCAGCCGTGCAGGGATTGTGGTCGTTGCAGGCGCTGGCATCCGGGCATGATGAACTGATACAGATGTCGTCAATGGCGATGTCGCTCTCGAAGTTGGCGCCTGTAGTTCCCAAAAACCTGAAACGCACGATATCACCGGAATAAGCTGACAGGCTGATGTTCGCGTTGTTCCAATTTTGTCCCTGGTTGCCGGTAATAGTCCATACGGTAGTCCACTGCCCGGAGCCAATCGGCCGTTCCGCCTGGATGCTGAGGGTACCCATAGCTGAGCCGAGCATGTGATACCAGAAGCTGAGCGATGGATTGCTTACGGTGTTCAGGTCAAACGCGGGTGACTGCAGGATAGCTGTGTGATTAAAGCAGTTGGACGCTTCGGTGAACAGAAATTTCCCGCTGCCTGTGGTATGGTCATTTTCCGGACCGGTGTTGAGCGAAGGCGTTGCGGAGTCAGCCACGCTCCAGTCAATGTTATCGTTGATGGCATTTTCCCAGCCGGTGCTGGTGAGAGCGCCATCGCACGTGCCGTTCTGAACACATTCAAAAAGACTGTTTCCGCAGATGTTGAACCTGTCAAAGTTTTCGCAGTAAGCACCTGCTATGGTAGGGATGACATAAAACCGCAGCGGACCGATAAGGTTAGTTGGCGTTCCGCCAGCACAGAATTCTTTTACATATACATCATAATACAATCCTGATGAAAGGTTGGAAAGGATGACTGCTGATGTTCCCGGATAATTTCCGCTCACCACCGTTCCGCTGCCGGGATAAAATCCCGCAGCGCCATATTCTACTATCCATGACACGCTTGTATTTCCAGGCGACCAGCTCACGTTAACCGAGTTTCCGTTCACCTGCGCTGCGTTCACGCTGTGCGGGTCAGAGCACGATGAAATGGAAATACCGGAGAGGATGAGCGAAAATGCCTGGCTGCCGCCTGCCAGGGTTCCCTTGTGCGTTACCCTGACGGTATAGATGCCTGCAGCGGGATTGGCAATGTATATCTTTTCAACATTATCTCTGAAATTGTCGCCCGTGGTGGCAGGATTGGATGGATTAGCCGGGTCAAGCACGTAGGGGAGGGTGGTGGTGCCGTTGATGAGGCGCATATCCAAATCATTCACCAGCTTGATGCCGGGGTTGTCCACTGCGGCATTTTCTGCATTGCCCGGAACATGTGTCCAGCAGATGGTGGCAATAAGCGGCTGGGTGCCGTCAACCGCCACATGGTGAGTGAAGCTGGTTCCATTGTTGAGTATATTTTCCTGGATGTGTGATTCAAGGTTGCCATCCAGGGTGATGAGGGCAGCTGCACTTTTAGTGTTCATCAGTCCCCATCCGAAGGAATAATCAGGTCCATCAGACGGACCGGCTTCATCAGCCGTGTGAATCACCAGCGCTTTGAGGGTGGCGGCACGCATGAAATTGCCCGGATGGATATTTCGGTAATGTTCCTGCAGCAGGATGCATGAGCCGGCAACATTCGGGCTTGACATGGAAGTGCCGCTGAAAGAAGCATAGCTGTTGTCACTTGATGCAACGGAAGAATAGAGTGAAATCCCATTGCCCACCACATCGGGCTTGATTCTGCCGTCATCGGTGGGACCCCATCCGCTGAAGCCGCTCATCAGCACGCTGCCCGGACCGCTGTAGCCACCGGGTATATCAGCCACCGCGCCAATGGTAAGGATGTTTTTTGCCGATGATTTGGTGGGAAGGCAATCATAGCCGGTGCCGCTGTTGCCATCGGGGGGATGCGTGTCTGTGTAGCTGCCAGTGCCCATGTGCGTGTGAGCTGTGCCGGGCGCGGGTCCCGTGTCACTGCGGTCGTTGCCGGCTGATTTCACGATTAAATAGTAAGGTGCATTGTAGGCGATGTTGTCCCACGTGCGGGCTTCATCGTCATAGTATCCGAAGAGATAGGATTCGTTCGGGTTGAGCGCAGGGTTGCCAAACCAGTGCCAGGTGCCATTGTAAAACCAACCGGACACATTGCCATACGAATGGTTTGACACGAGCAAGCCGCCTGCCCCTGCCACCGCCATCTCCGCGCCATCATAATTCCAATCGTAGGATTTCAGGCTTGCCTTGGGCGCCATGCCTTTGGCGTTGCCTTGCGGAGTGCCATCTCCAATCATGGTGCCGGCAACGTGGGTGGAGTGGTTGTCAAAAAAAGGAGCGTTGTCACTAAGGAACACGCGTCCGCCTGAAAGCTGCTCATGCGAATAGCGCACCGCTCCAGCATCCCATTCGCCCACCACCATCCCTTCGCCCTCCAGCGACAAGCCGAGACTGCCCCCTGGATAGAGTGCAGTGGTGCTGATTGTCGCTGCTGCGTTTGCGTTATTGGTGATATAGTAAACGGGATTGCCGGCTTTGTCAAGCCGGATGAGCTCGGCAACCTTGCCATCGTCCAGCTCGATTCGCTCTTTCCAGCCTTTCTCTTTCGCCTTCTTCAGGGCAATTTCTTTTTCAGCAGCGCTTACTGCGCGCAATGAATCGGCAAGCTGCTGCAACAGTTTGACGTTCGTTGACTTAGCCACTTTCTCTTGTGCCTGGTCAATCTGACCGAAGGCGAAGAGGCTCCACCCGCTAAGCAGGAGGAAAACAGGGGCAAGTTTTCGTGCATTCATACATTTCGTTTTGGCTATGTCAGGAAATCATTTTGACACTGCGCAAGTACGGGATGAAATGAATGCCAGCCAATAAGATTATATAGGATTAACCGGGGGCTAAAAGACGTAGTGGGCGAACTTGTCAGTAACTTATTGAATGCAATCGTAAAATACTTTTCATGTGGGGGAGGGGCATTAGTTAAAACCGGTTGCATGATTTCAAGACGAAGTACCTCTAAGGTAAGGAATGTTTCACTCACTTCGCCTGAACGATGATATTAAATTTTGGTTAATCGGCTAAGCTCGTTGAGTCCTTATTTGGAAAAGCGGGAGAGGGAATAAAATTCTTCTATTATTAGTTGGCAGCAGGAGTTGTTACCGGGAACCAATTATCCCGTTCCGCATGGCGTATTTCACCAATCCTGCCGTGTTTTTTACTCTCAGCTTCTGTAGAATGTTTCTGCGGTGCACGTCAACGGTGCGGCTACTGATGCCAAGCGCTTTGCCTATTTGAACATTGGTCTGCTCTTCCGCTATCATCTTAATGATTTGTTTTTCGCGTTTGGTGAGCGCAGCATCATAATCTTCCTCCTCATTGATAAGTGGTTTTCCTTCAATAAGCTGGGTTATCATCATGTTTGAAACTTCCTTGCTTAAATAATTATCACCCGACAAGATGTTTCTGATGGCAGTGAGAAGCTCCTCTTTGGAGGAATTCTTCAGCACGTATCCCTTGGCTCCGGCACGCAGCATGTTCACGATGTACGGCTGCTCATCAAACATGGACATTCCCAGCACTTTCACATTCGGATATTTCTTTTTTATCCTGCGAGCGGCCTCGATGCCGCCCAGTTCCGGCATCTTAATATCCATGATGACGAGGTCATACTCGTTTTTGCTCAGCAAGTCCATCACTTCATTTCCGTTTGACGCTTCGTCAATCACGCTGAAATTTCCCTGATGGGCAAGCATTTGGCGGATTCCGTCCCGGAAGAAGGGGTGGTCATCAGCAATCAGCACCTTAATATTATTCATGATTAAAGAGGTATTTCGATGGATGCAGTTGTGCCTTTTCCATACTTCGAGTCAAGATTAAAATCCCCGTTTAAGGCATCGGCTCGGGCAGCAACGCTGTTCAAACCGAATGTTTTATTAAAGTCTGTTTTCTTCACGTTGAATCCTTTCCCGTCATCCTCAGCAGTCAGAATCAATTTGTTGTTGCGCTGGAACAATTGAAGATGTATTTCTTTGGCTCTGGCATGCTGCAGAGAGTTGTTCAGCAGTTCCAGAGCTATTCTGTAAATGCCAAACTCAAGGTAGGGATCTAACCTTCCATTGACGTCATAAGAGCGGAACTTTATTTTCACGCCACTCGACTTGCTGGTTTTTTTGCAAAGTTCACGAAGGGCGTTTGTCAAACCGAAATCGTTTAGTGCCGGAGGCATGAATTTTTGAGAGATGTCTTTCACTTCATGGACGGCTTCATCCAGCAGCGACAACAGTTTTTTCATATCTTCATCAAATGAATTGGAATTGATTGCCAGATTCTCGGCAAACATTTTTATTCCCGAGAGTTTCTGCCCCAGTCTCTCGTGTAAATCAGCGGAAATCCTGCGCCTTTCCATGTCTTGCCCTGCAACCACCGCCCGCTTCACCCGCAATTCGTCCAGTTTTCTTTGGGTAATATCCATTCCTGTTCCAAGCAGCTTCACCACCTTTCCCTTTTCCATCACGGGCACGCCTCTGCCGATGAGATAGCGCAGCCGTTTGTCTGCGCCAATAATACGTATTTCTATTTCGTAGGGAATGCCTTCTTGCAGAGCAGCCTGCACATGTGCCGAGAGGGATTCGCGGTCATCGGGGTGAATGTAGCTTCTGAATTCTTCGCGTGAAATATTTCTTTTTTCAGGCTTTAAGCCGAAGAGCCGGAAGGTTTCATCTGACCATATTATATCCCCGCTTGCGGGAATATATTCCCAGCTTCCAACAGTTGCAATCTTTTGCGCTTCCGAAAGGCGCTGCTCGTTTTCTTTTAAACGTTCAGCCAGCAAGCGGTGGTTTTCTTCGCTTTCTTTCAGCTTTTTTTCATACTGCCGTATTTCGGTGACATCTTCCCCCGAGCAAATCATGCCGACAATGCTGTTGTTGGTGTTTTTAAGGAAAGAGGCATGCCAGATGATGGTGCGTTCCGTGCCATCCCGGCATAGTACCTTTCCTTCAAACGATTCCTCCAGATTTTGATTCACCAGCGAGTCGCCAAATAACTTTCTGTAAAGAGCGCGTTTCTTATGCGGCACAAATGATTGAAACCAATCTTTCCCGATTACTTTTCTTTTGCTTTTGGCAACGCCTAAAATTTCACATCCGCGTTGATTCAGTTTAAGGATGATGCCCCGCGGGTCGAGGATAAGTATCATTTGTCTGATGATGTCAAGGGTGTTATCATCATTAAACAGAGGATGGCTTGCTTTTACTGCCTGAATCACTTTGTAAGTTAGGCAACTAATTCCAATTTTAATAATCACGGGAAACTGAAAGTTAGCTTGAAGTTCAGTTGGTCTTTTTTATTTCCGGTAACCAAATTTGTTTTTGATAGAACGGTTAGGTCAATAAATCTCCATCTCAAAAGGCATTCTTGCCTGTGTGCCATTAAGGTTTTTTATTTCTTCCGCCTTTCTCCAAAGCGGATAGTACGGACCGATTTTCATTTTGATAAAGTATGCAGCAACATCTGAGCTGAAACCTTCCACTATTTTTTCAAAAGGGTCTTTTTGCCGGGGGTATTCTTTAACGGAATAATCGGTGATGCCGGCTTTTTGCGCAGCTATTACGATGGCATCATTCAGGTTGCCGATGGTGTCAACAAGCCCGTTTGCCACCGCCTGAGTTCCGGTCCACACCCTGCCCTGGGCGATGCTGTCAATATATTCCAGAGACTTGCCTCTGCCGATGGCTACGTGCTCTTTGAAATCCATATAGATGCTGTCAATGCCGGTTTGGATGATGCTTTTTTCTTCAGCCGTGAGCGGGCGCGAAACGTTGCCCATGTCAGAAAACCTTCCGGTTTTGACCCCGTCAAAAGTGATTCCGAGGTGTTCATTGAAAAAGCCCTGCATGTTGGGCAGCAGTCCGAACACTCCGATGGAACCCGTGATGGTGTTTGGCTCGGCAAGAATCGTATCAGCCATGCAGGAGATGTAATAGCCGCCTGAGGCAGCCACATCGCCCATCGAAACGATAACCGGCATTTTCTTGCTGGCAAGCGCAATCTCACGCAGGATGACGTCAGAGGCAAGCACGCTGCCACCGGGCGAATTCACCCTGATTACCAATGCCTTCACTTTTTCATTTTCCCGAATCTCGCGGATGGTTTTGGCGTATTTCTCCGAACCGATTTCATCCTCTTCGCCTTTTCCGTCAACGATGGCGCCCTCTGCATAAAGCACGGCAATTTTATCTTTTGCCTTGCCCTTATTATTGTCGTCTTCCTCATTGTCGTATTTCTCCAGGCTTATCAGGCTGAGCTTGTCTTTTTCTGCCGTGCCTGTTTTTGCTTTCAGCTTTTCGATGATTTCATCATAGAAGGCAAGACCATTGACCATGTTGTATTTCACGGCATCTTCCACATCTCTCACCAGCATGTTGTCGGCAATGCTGTCGAGGGTGGTTTCCGGAATATTTCTTGCTTGGCTGATTTTTTTGATGAAATGCCCGTACATGTCATTTATAATATGCGAAATCTGCTCACGGTTCTCATCGCTCATCTTGTCGAGGCGGAACGGCTCGGTAGCGCTTTTATATTTTCCGGCATAGAGCACCTGCGCTTCAATATCCAGCTTTTCAAGCAGCCCTTTCAGGAACAGCAGCTCTGCCTGAAATCCTCTGAAATCAACAAATCCCGCTGGATTCACATAAATTTCGTCAGCCACCGAGGCGAGATAGTATCCTTTCTGAGGGATGATTTCACCATAAGCGACAATGAATTTTCCTGATGTTTTGAAATCAATCAGGGCGTTACGCACCGCCTCTGTCGTTGCCATTCCTGATGGCATCATGGGAGTGAGATGAAGGTAGATGCCTTTGATGTTGTCGTCCTCCTTTGCATGCCGGATGTTTTTGAGGATGTCATTCAATCCCAGTTCTTTGCTCACTTCAAACCTGAAACCTGAATCTCCGAAGGGTCCCCATCCGAAGGGACCAAAGGGGTCGCGTGCTGTGCGCTCCCGCACGTCATAATCGAGTTTAATTTCCAGCACCGAATTGGGCTTCACCTCTCTTTTATACTTTGCCTTGAATCCGGCAGAAACCGCTGCAATGAA
>DATLYB010000145.1:0-3635 GCA_035575215.1 Chitinophagales bacterium | reverse complement strand
AAGGGGAAGGGGGTGAAGGCAGCCCGCATCAAGCGCCAGAAACGTGAGGAAGCAGCCGCCATCGCTCAGGCTGAAGCCTCGGAATCCAATATCCTGCAGGTTACTGAATTCATCTCCGTAAGCGAACTGGCAAGCCTCATGAACGTCAGCGCCACTGAAGTGATTAGCAAATGCCTGAAGCTGGGCATCATGGTTTCCATCAACCAGCGCCTCGATGCCGAAGTCATTGAGCTGGTCGCAGACGAATTCGGCTACAAAGTCAAGTTCATCAGCGTGGCTGACCAGTTGGAAGAAGTCGAGGAAGAAGAAGAGGCCCCCGAAAACCTTACCGAACGTGCCCCCATCGTCACCGTCATGGGGCACGTTGACCACGGTAAAACATCGCTGCTCGACTTCATCCGCAGAACCAACGTCATCAGCCAGGAAGCAGGCGGCATCACCCAGCACATTGGTGCCTATGAAGTCACTACCGACAAGGGAAAGAAAATCGTGTTCCTCGACACCCCCGGTCATGAAGCCTTCACCGCTATGCGCGCGCGTGGCGCCAAGGTCACTGACATTGCCGTCATCGTCATCGCTGCCGATGATGCCGTCATGCCTCAAACCAAAGAAGCCATCAGCCATGCCCAGGCTGCAGGCGTGCCCATGATTTTTGCCATCAACAAGATTGACAAGGAAGGCGCCAACCCCGATAAAATCCGCGAGCAGCTTGCCAACATGAACCTGCTCGTTGAAGAGTGGGGCGGCAAATACCAGTCGCAGGAAATATCAGCCAAAAAGGGAATCAACATTGACAAGCTTCTAGACAAAATCCTTCTCGAAGCCGAATTACTCGAACTTAAAGCCAACCCTAATAAGCCCGCCAGCGGCACCGTCATCGAAGCTTCCCTCGATAAGGGACGCGGCTACGTTGCCACGCTGCTCGTACAGAATGGCACCCTCCGGGTAGGTGACATGGTCGTGGCAGGCACTCACTATGGCAAGGTCAAAGCTATGTTCAATGAGAAGGGAGAGAAGCGCACCGAATCCGGTCCCGCCTCTGCCGTCCTCGTGCTCGGCTTGAATGGCGCACCCCAGGCGGGAGAAGCCTTCAAGGTCTATGAAGACGAGCAGGAAGCCAAGGAAGTCACCAGCAAGCGTGAGCAGATTCTCCGCGAGCAGGGGTTGCGCACCCGTAAGCACATCACCCTGGATGAAATCGGCAGGCGCCTCGCTCTGGGCACTTTCAAGGAGCTCAACGTCATCGTCAAGGGTGATGTTGACGGCTCTGTCCAGGCAATATCCGACTCCCTCCAAAAGCTTTCTACTCCTGAAATCGTGGTAAACGTGGTTCACAGCGCAGTCGGGCAAATCACCGAATCCGATGTCCTCCTTGCCTCCGCCTCTGATGCCATCATCGTGGGCTTCCAGGTGCGTCCCTCCGTCAGCGCACGCAAGCTTGCTGAAAAAGAAAACATTGAAATTCGCCTCTACTCTGTCATCTATGATGCCATCGAGCAAATCAAAACCGCCATGGAAGGCATGCTCGAGCCTACCATTGAAGAGAAAATCCTCGGCAACGCGGAAGTCAAGCAGGTCTTCAAGGTCAGCAAAGCCGGCACCATCGCAGGCTGCCAGGTCGTTGAAGGTAAAATCACCAACAAGTCAAAGCTTCGCGTGGTGCGCGATGGCATCGTGGTTTACTCCGGTGTCATTGACACCCTCAAGCGCTTCAAAGATGAAGTAAAAGAAGTTGTTTCAGGGCAGGAATGCGGCATCCACATCAAAGACTATAATGACGTCAAAGTGGGCGACTTCCTCGAAGCCTATGAAGAAACTGAAGTGAAACGGACGCTGTAACTCGCGCGGGGATTCCACACTCGCATCAGGGTCCGGTGCCATTCATTTTGCAAGCTTCCTTTATTACTACCTGAACTACCAACCCGCCCCCGCTTCATATATCCTCATCATCCTTCTCACAGCCGCCTCGCCTCTGAATTTTTCCGCATACCGCGCCCCCTCTTCAGCCATCATGACTGCCCGCTGTCGGTTCGTCAGCACCTCCAGCATCGCCCGCGCCAAAGCATCCGCGTCTTCCGTATTCACATAGCACGAATGCGGTCCGCCAGCTTCCGGAAAGCATCCGCCCCGCGTAGCTACCACCGGCACTCTGCTCCACAGCGCCTCCATAATCGGTATACCGAAGCCTTCATACACCGAGGGGTATACAAACAAACTCGCACTGCGGTAAACAGCCGGCAGCTCCACATCGCTGATGCCCGAAATCAGCCGCACCCGCCCGTTCAGTCCAAGCGATTGTGCCAGCCTCTCGAGTTGCAATTTGTATGCGCCCCCCTCACCCGCCAATATCAGATGCACGTCCTCAGCCGCACCCGCAATGCTGCTAAAAGCTTTCACCGCATTCAGAAGGTTTTTTCTTTCCGAGAGCGTCCCCACATATAAAATGAACCGTTCCGGCAGTCCGTATTTGCCTTTGATGCGCGCCAATTCATCAGGTGCAATCTCTTTCTCAAAAGCAGGCGCGCAGCTTTGGTACACCACTTTGATTTTTTCCTCTGTATCAGGCAGCCATTCCGCCAGGTCGCGCTTTGTCTGCTCGCTCACCGCAATGATGCAGTCCGCAATCTGGCAGCTGTGGCGCACTTTCATTTCATAAATCGCCCGGTCAATCCACGAATAGTACTGCGGGTATTTCAGAAAAATCAAATCATGAATCGTCACCACCTGACGTATGCCCGCAGGCGCTTTGCCGAAAGGCAGCTCATTGCTCAGCCCGTGATAAATGTCCAATCCCGCATTCCGCTCCTCCACCGGCAAATAGAATGACCGCCAGTACCACGGAAACTGCCTGTGCAGAAAATGCTGCGGCTTGATGATGCTGACCGTTGATGTTCCTTCAATGAATCTGATTCTCTCCGAAGGGGTAAAAAGAACATAGCGTTGTGAAGGCTCGAACCGCAATAACCCCTCAATCAGCGTCCTGCTGTAGGTGCCCAGCCCGGTAGTATTGTTGAAAGCCCGCTTGGCGTCAAAGCCGATAGTCATTAGTTGGTTGATTAGTTGATTCGGTGATTAATTAAACACTCAACTGGCGGTTAGCCAATCACTCAAAGATGCAACAAATCAGCAGGTTTTGGCATCATCCATAAACCTATATATTTGTCCCATGGCGCAGGCTGCAGACAGAAAGAAATGGAAAGACGAGCTGTTCGAGCGCGAGTTCTATCCTCATGTTGATGCATTATACAACTTCGCTTACCATCTCGTTTACAACGAGGAAGATGCCAAAGACCTCGTGCAGGACACCTACCTGAAAGCATACCGTTTTGCAGAATCTTACGAAGAGGGAACGAATGCAAAAGCATGGCTGTTTAAAATCCTGAAAAATGCGTTCATCAATGAATATCGAAGGAAGGCGAAGCAGCCCGCGAAGGTAGATTACGAAGATGTCATCGCATTTCAGGATGCCGAAGATGTGAAACCTGCAGGAACTGTTGACCTGCGGCTTGAGATATTTCAAGGCATGATTGGCGATGAAGTGACGCGGGCAATTAATTCCCTTCCGGTTGATTTCAGAACGGTAATTTTACTTTGTGACATCGAAGGATTCACTTATGAGGAGATTGCAAAAATCG
>DATLYB010000144.1:0-8166 GCA_035575215.1 Chitinophagales bacterium | reverse complement strand
GCCCTTCTGATGGCAATATTACAATTACCTTCCCTGCGGAATTCCATGGCGCTGCCCGCCTGAAGATTTATAACTCAGCGGGGATTGTCGTTCATCAATCAGTTCATGCGGCAGGAAGCCTGCAGATGCATCTTTCCCGGTGGAATGCAGGCGCCTATTGGGTTTCCCTTCAGACTAAGGAAAAAAATTACTTCGGAAGGTTTATCGTTGCGAAATGATTCGGGCTTTAGCCACAAACTACAATCCCTTCACCCATTTTACCTTTTCACTCATGGCGCTTCTTTTTCCTTCGGGATGCTTTTGTGCATAGCCGATATAAAAGAATCCGAGCAGCCTGTCTTTTTCTCCAAGGCCAAAAAACTCCTTTGCCGGTTCCTCATACGTGATGCCGCCCGTAGTCCAGTAGGCAGCGATGCCGTGAGCCGCTGCGGTGAGGAACATGTTCTGCACGGCACAGGCAACGGCTGCAATCTCTTCCACTTCGGGTATCTTGCCGCTCTCCTGCCGCTTCATGCCGATGGCAATCACGTGGGATGCCAGCAGGGGGCGCTGCAGCAGCTTGTCGTATTTGGGCTGTTTGAATTCGGAAGCGGGCGTCAGCTTGCGGTAAAGCTCTGCCTGAAATTGCGCCAGCTTCCTTAGCCCTTCACCGCAAAACACCATGAAACGCCAGGGCTCGGTAATCCCGTGGGTAGGCGCCCAGTTGGCGTTTTCGAGCATCTCATCAATGATGGAGTCATCCACTTTGCCGCCCGGAATGAATTGCTCGGGCGGGATGCTTCTGCGCTGCCGGATGAGCCGGCTGATTTCGCGGGTGTTGAAATTCACGAAAGGAAGGAGGTTATTATTTATGCCCTGCGGTAAGCTCTTCCATCAGCCGCTTCACTTCGGCTTCATCGCCTTTCTTCTGGGCTTCGGAAAGCTGCCTGAGCAATTCCTGCTGCCGGGCGACATCTTTCACCACGTTGTTCACCTGCCCGTTAATCATCCGCACTTTTTGATTGTCGCCATACCACCAGTCTTCCACCACCATTTTCGGCTCATTCACCTTGCTTTCTTTTTTATCAGGCTCGCCCAGCAGTGCAATCACTTGCCCGGCAGTCATACCCATGCGCAGGGAGTCAAACAAGCCGGAGGGCTTTGCCTGCGATTGCACTGCGGTGGTGTCAGGCTTCAGGGTTGATTGGGAAGTGTCCGCTGATGATGGCGATGGCTGCCCGGATGATTTGTCTGCCGACTCACATCCGGCCAGTAAAAAGGCAAATAGCAATGCGTGCAAGAAAATTTTCATGGTGAGAATTTTTAAGGATTCAAAATTGAGATAATTTCCCGTTAGCGGCTGCCTGTTTTTTTTCTCTTGTTTCCATCTTTTCAGCTTGCCCCATAGCCATTCAGCAAATATCTTATCCCAATGCTTACGGCAACGCCCAAGCCTGCTCCGGCAAACACCTCGGTGGGAGTGTGTCCCAAAAACTCTTTCAGCTTGCCCCTGTTCAGCTCGGGATTATTCTGAAACAGGTTCTGCACGATTTGATTGAGCAGCACCGCCTGCCTGCTTGCCGCCCTGCGCAGCCCTGCCGCATCATACATCACGATGGCGGCAACGCAGGCAGCCACGGCAAAGGTGATGGAGCTGAATCCGTCAATCAATCCTACGGAAGCCGCCAGCGCCACCACCGTGGAGCTGTGGCTGGAGGGCATTCCGCCCGTTGCAAAAAAAATCGCCAGGTTGAATTTTCTTTTCTGAATGCCCACAGCCACCGTTTTGATAAGCTGGGCAAGCACATTGGCAGCCGCAGCGGCAATCAGCACTTCAATGCCGTTGCCGCTGATTTTGTTCAGAAAATCCTGTGAGTATTCGCTCATCTGTTTTTAAAAGATACGGCTTCCGGTTTGGAAATAACTGAAAAACATGGTTGTCCGGGTAAAAAATCATGGTTTGGTCTAAAGCCCGGTAATACCGGACATCCTTTAACTCCCCTGCGTTTAAGCGCGGAGTTAAAACATGAAACCCATGCCTTGGCGGGCTTTATCCCGCATCAGCCGGACAATTAGTGACTGAAAATCATAATTACCGGAATTTTCTCAATTTTCAAAATTATAATATCACTCCTTTCGGGATTTGAACACAGATAATAATGAAAGCAGCAGGCTTCTATAGCAATTTCTCCAGCGCCTTCAGCACATGGGCTTCTATCCGCTGCAGGACATTATCATACGGGGCAGGCTGAAACTTTCTGCCCATCAGGGTTTCATACAGCTCAATGTAGCGGCTGCTTACGCTTTCGATGAAGGAATCGCTGAGTTCGGGGAGCACCTGCCCCTGCAATCCCTGGAAGTTGTTGGCGATGAGCCATTCGCGCACAAACTCTTTTGACAATTGCTTTTGCTTCTCGCCCCGCGCCTGGCGCTCCTCATATCCGGCAGCATAGAAATAGCGCGATGAGTCAGGAGTGTGAATCTCATCAATCAGATACAACATGCCGTTGTGCCTGCCGAATTCATATTTGGTATCAGCAAGAATCAATCCCCGCTGGGCAGCCATCTGGGTGCCGCGCTTGAACAAATCGCGCGTGCAGCGCTCCAGCGTTTCCCACTCTTTAGGCGTCACGATGCCGCGCCTCAGTATCTCGTCTTTCGAAATATCCTCATCATGCCCCGCATCGGCTTTAGTGGCGGGCGTGATGATAGGGTGGGCCAGGCGGTCGTTTTCACGCAAGCCTTCGGGCAGCGCTACTCCGCACAGCTCGCGCCTGCCGCTTTTATAGACGCGCCACGCATGCCCCGACAGGCAGCCGCGAATCACCATCTCGATTTTCACCGGCTCGCATTTTTTGCCGATGGTGACGTTCGGGTCGGGTGAATCAATGAACCAGTTGGGGCACACGTCAATGCATGATTGCAAAAACCTGGCTGCGATTTGATTGAGCACCTGCCCTTTGTAGGGGATGGGGCGGGGCAGGATGACGTCAAAAGCCGAAATGCGGTCACTGGCTACCATCACCAGGTAGCGCCCGTCAATATCATACACATCGCGCACCTTGCCGTGATAAACGCCCCGCTGGCGGGGGAAGCTGAAATTCGTCCGCGTGATGCAGGCGGGGAAAGACTTAGCGGTGTTCATGCCTGAAACATGATAATGCCCGCAAGTTACGCATTCCGTCCTATTCCGCTGCGGATAATGGCGCGGAAATATACAGGGGCAAAAAAAAGATGCCGTCTTTTTCAAAAAGACGGCATCTGCTCAACAGGTTACAAACAGCGGGGACACTTATTTGGCAAACTCCGTGCAGGCTTCCGATGGCTCGCTCTCACCGGCTGCCGAAAGGGCAATAAGACGGAAAGAGTGATACCCCGTGGGAAGTCCCGTTGCCGTGAAAGAACTGCGCCCCACGGTGGCATAATACTCCCAGTTGGCATTCGGACTCACATCGGTGCCCGCTACATGCTGGATAATCCATGATTTCACGTGCTTGTTGCTCCGCCACTGCAGAATAATAGAACCGGGAGTGTTTGACATTTTCGCCTGCGGAGCTGGCGGGGTGATAATGCCTGCGGGCTGCGGCTCTTTGTACACCGAAAATTTCGCCATTTCCACAATGGCAACCTGTTCCTCATAGGTCTCCTCCTGCCCCGCCCGCGTCTCCACCGCGTCTTTCAGCCGCAGCAGCACGTTGGTGCAAATGGTGCGCTCCAGGTCGCGCGCGTTCTTCTGCTCGCGGCTGCCGTTCACGGCATCATTGGTCTTGGCGGTAATGGATTGCACCCGCTCATTCAGTTCCTGAACCGTAAACGGCAAATTAGTGAAAATTACAATGTGCGCAATAATCGCCTGAACGATTTCGCTGAAGATGCGAACAAACTCTTCGTTGTTGGCATCAATAAATGGGCCTGTTTTGACTTTCAGTAAACGCATGTTAATTTGTTTTAAGTTTTACAGCAATATCGCTGCCCTTTTGTTTACGGAAGCATTGCACGGAAGGTTACGCTGGCGGAAAAATAATTTTTCAAAGAAGGATGACGGCAATGCACCCGGCTCTCTCGTCTCTTCAAAACCATCTGTCCGGTACGCACCCCTGACAGAGCGGAACGCACCCCTGACAGAGCAGAACGCACCCCTGACAGAGCAGAACGCACCCCTGGCAGAGCGGAACGCACCCCTGGCAGAGCAGAACACATCCCCGACAGAGCAGAACCCCTAATCTGACGCAAGCGAACGCTTGCGCCAGATTAGGGTAAACAGGGGCAACAAACACACCGGCTATCATGCTTTTGAAAAAGATGACATGATAGTTCCGCGCAGTTTAGCTTCACCATCTTTCAATCGGAAAGCTCAGGCAATGCGGGCCACCGCGCGCGCGCGACAGTTCGGTGGAGGGGATGCTCATGATGGTGCGCTCCATCTTGCCGGGCTTCACGATGCCTTTGTTCCATGCGTTGATGATGATTTCGGCATCCACCACATTGTAGCCTTTCTCTTTGAATGCCTCTGCGGTTTTTGCATTGCGGTTGTAGGCGATGGCAACCCCGTCATTGAGGGCAAGCAGGTTGCAGCCGTCCGTCCACTGCTCGCGCTCATCGTAGGGGTTTTTGCCATTTCCGCAGAGGATGAATTCCGTTTTGGGGTTCATGTCGAGAAAAAATTCTTTCAGCGTGGCATACTGGTACGGCTCGCTGCTGCGCTTGCGGTAGTGATACACCTTCAGTTTCTTCCCGCTGAAAACATAAGGGGCAAAGACGACAAACTCATTTTCTGACACCTGCGTGAAAAGCGTGTCAATGTGCATGGAGGCGCGCTTCTTGGGGATGTCAATGCGAATGATATTTGCCACCACGTTTTTCCGGAATAATTTTTCAGCAAGCAGCTCCACTGCCTTGTAGGTGGTGCGCGAGCTGCATCCCACCAGCAGGTGCCCGGGGTCGTACATCATGATGTCACCGCCTTCGATGCGAATCTCATCGCCTTCCTGCGTGAGGTCAATCACGCGGTCGCGGTTCACAAAATCCCTGAAGAGGGGATGGTACTGCACGATGAAGCGGGTGAGGATGCTTTCGCGGCTGCGGGCTTTCTTGCGGGCATTGCAGATGATGATGTGGTCGTTGACCACCGCGCCAATGTCGCGGGTGAAGACATAGTTGGGCAAGGGGGAGAAAAGCTGCTTGTTGTCCTGCGTCAGCATGCCGGTGAATAAGGTATAAACCAGCTGGTCGGCAGGCAGCTTTCTGAGTTTGTCTCTTGTTTTGCCGGATTCCTTTTCCAGCCTGCAGACGGAGTCAGCCAGCCTGATTTTTGCCTCCTCGTTCAGCAGCAGCACTTCTTTCAGCAGGGTTTGCGTGTCATACACATTTTCTTCACCCAAGAAAATCGCAAGTAATTTTCTGAAGATGGCGTGCTCTGCCTGCATCTGCGGAAGAAAGACGATGTCGTCATATAAAAACTCCAGCGCCTTGCTGGGCGTGACAATCTCAATGCCGTCATCCGGTGCGTGAATGATGACCTTGCGGAGACGCTTGTATTCGGAAGAAACTTTCAGCATGAGTGCCGGATTAAGAAATTGCTTTTACCAACACGCTGCACACAACATTTTCTTTTTCGAGAAATTTATATGCCCTGTCACTCATAACCCCTTTGTTTTACATACCGTCATCTTCAACACCCGCCACTCAACGCCCAACACCTTCTAATAAACCATCATCTTCATGCAAAAACAACTCCCCCCGGATTTGATGAATTCGGAGGTGTCAATTTCAGTGACTTCGAAGCCCAGGTTATTTAATTCCCGTTTCATCACGGTGGTGCCTTTTTGAAGCACGGCTGCTTTCTGTTTTGTTTTCTGGTCGTTGACCAGATGGGCGTTCAGGGCGAAAAACCTGTCAGCCTCCTCATCGGGAATTTCAATGATGGATGTAAAAAGCTTTTTCAACCCCTGCAGGTCATCTTTTTGAAACGCTGCCGGGGTGAGCAGCACCGTGTTTTCATCAGCGGGGAGGAAGCACGTGTCGAGATGGTAGAATCGGGGGTCTTCCAGTTTCAGCAGCACCACCGGCACTTTCAGCAGCTGGGAAATTTCGATATAAGCTTCTGCCTCGGTGCGGTGACCATAGCCGCCATACAAAAGATTTTTTCCATAATGCGGAATCAAATCCCCCATGCCTTCGAAGTAGTGGCTGCCTTTCAGTTCCAGTATCTGATAGCCGAGTTTCTTGTAGAACTCCCGGAAGTAAGGCACTTCGCGCTGGCGGCTGGCATGGCGCATCTTGCTGAGCACCGCTACCTTCTTCCCTGCGAGCAGCCACGGGAATGATTGGTTGGCGGTGAAGACCATATCCTCTAAATTCCCGGCACCTTTGATTTCCAAAACATCTTCTAAAATTTCTCTTTGTTTCCATGACAAATAAACCGAGCGGAGCGCATTCCATTGAGCCACCGCCAGATTCTTATCCACACCGCCCACCTTGCCCTCCATGTGCACGTTCTTCACGTCAACCACATCAAAATACTCAGGCGTTGCGATGAGCACTTTGCGCGGCTCAGGCCGGAAGGGGATGTCCGAAAGCGTGAAGTCAATTTCAGAAGGGGAATAAGTTTTATTTTGAAGCATAAGACGCAGGCAAATCTACTCCAACTTCACCTTCATCCACACCGGCTGATGGTCTGAATTTCTGAAATCAAGATTCACGCCCTTTACTTCAAGCAGGGTGACATTCGGAGAAACCAAATAAAAATCAATCAGCGTGACGAATGTTTTTCCCTTCTCATAAGGCGCGGCAAGTTTGCGGTTGGAAGGAGTATTGGAATCGAATGCCCACCTCCATCCGGGGATATAGTCAGCCGGCACATTCAGCTGCTTGCAGGAGCCGTCTTCATCCTTTCCGAAGTGCTGGTAATCAAAGCCGGGAGGACACTGATTCCAGTCACCGCCCGCTATCACATAATTTCCTTGTTCAAATTCCTTCAGCAGCAGCCCTTTCATAAAATCCATCTGCTGTTTTTTGATGCCGCCTTCATCATAGGCTTCCAGGTGCTGATTAACCACCACCAGTTGTTTTCCATTGGAAACATGACAGCGAAACACCAGCAGGCAGCGGTCGAGCCAGAATACTTTTTTGGGCCACCCGAATTCTCCCGGCAATGAATAGCGCATCGCTTCCACCGGCTGATACCGGCTGTAAGTGGCAAGCCCGGCATCCACTTTTCCGTAAGCATCCCACGGCTTATCGAGCGGAGAGGGGATGTAGTCAACCAAATAATTCCTTGCATAGCTGTAAGCATGATGGGGCAAGGCTTTCGCAATTGCCTCCAATTCGTTGATGCAGTGGCTGCGCTTTGAACTGACGTCAACTTCCTGCAGCAAAATAAAATCAGCATCGGCATGCGCGGCAATGGTTCCGGTGATGCCTCGGAGGTTTTCTTCCACCCGCTGTTTTGACGGGCGCACCATTTTTCCCCCATCGAAGAAAAAATCTTCCTTATCGCCCAGCGCGGAATAGCCGATGTTCCAAATCAGGAAGGTAAAAACGCTGCCGGACGGCTGCCGCGAAACGGGATTTTTGATTTCAACCTGTTCGGAAGGCGCAGGCTTGTAATCGGTCAGCGTGCCATACAGCATGTTGCCGCCCACATACAGAGCGGCAATGCCCAGCAGAATTAAGATAATAGAAACAGCCATTTTGAAAAGCCGGTTCATCGGAAAAAAATTTGGTTCGGATAAAGATACAGATTAAAGCAGATTGTAAATCTCTATATTTGTTGAAGCGGCACAAGGGATAAAAGGCACAGAAAGGTTCAGCAAGGTAATTTCATGCCTCTTTTTCCCAATCAACGATATGAAAACAGACATCTTTCACTGGCGCTCGATTGACAATCTGCTGATTTACGGGAAATCATGGGCGCCTGAAAGTGAGATTCGCGGGGTAGTGTGTCTGGCGCATGGCTTGGGAGAACATTGCGGGAGATATGAGTTTCTCGGAAAATTCCTGTCGGATAATGGCATTGCGCTCATCAGCAACGACCAGCGGGGGCATGGCAAGTCGGAAGGAAAACGGGGGCATACGCCCTCATACGAACTGCTGCTGCAGAATGTCCACAACCTCACGCAAAAGGCAAAAGAGCTGTTTCCGGAACTGCCGCTTGTTTTGTATGGACACAGCATGGGCGGCAATCTG
>DATLYB010000143.1:0-2217 GCA_035575215.1 Chitinophagales bacterium | reverse complement strand
CGAACGCATATAAGCCAAGCAACGGACCATACGTGTAGCCCGCCACTTTAAGCACGGTATCAATAATTGCCTGGTTGTTCAGCAGCTTGAACAGCAGAATCACGATAAGCAGAATGGCTGCGAATGAAATCATGATGATATGGCGGAGCTGTGTTTTTTTTCGCTCGGCTATTTTTGCGTTGGTATCGGCATGAAGGAAATCAATGTAAAATGAGGTGGTGAGCGTAGTGAGCACCGAGTCAGCACTGGAGAAGGTGGCAGCCGTCAGGCCTACGATAAAAAATAATCCCGCAAGGGTGCCGAGATGCTGCAAGGCAAGCATGGGGAATAAATGGTCGGTAATGGGTTTGCCGTTTTCATTCACAGGAATGGAAATTCCTTTTGAGCTTGAATAAGTGTAAAGCAACACCCCCAGCGACAAAAAGAAAACATTTACGAGAACCACCACGATGCTGAACCACCTGATATTTTTTTGAGCATCCTCCAGCGTGCGGCAGCTCAGATTTTTCTGCATCATATTTTGGTCAAGACCGGTCATGGTAATCGCGATGAACATACCGCCAAGAAACTGTTTTGGGAAAAAAGATTTTGCCTGCCAGTCCCAGAAAAATGTTTTCGAGAGCTCGCTGTTTTTCACCGTGACTATCAAATCCGTTACACTCAAGCCGAGCTGATGCGCAATGAAGGCAATGGAAAGCAGCACACCGGTCAGCAGCGCAAGCGATTGAAATGTATCCGTCCATACCAATGTTTTAATTCCTCCCCGGTAGGTGTAAACCAAAATCAAAACGATAATCATCGTCACCGACAGCCAGAAAGGAATGCCAAACCGGTCGAACATGAAAAGCTGCACTACGCCCGCTGTGAGATAGAGGCGTGCCGCAGCCCCCATGGTGCGCGAAAGCAAAAAGAAAAAAGAGCCTGTTTTTTCCGACCACTCCCCGAAACGCTGATTCAGATAGGAGTATATTGACGTAAGGTTCAGGCGGTAATAGAGCGGCAGCAAAATTTCGGAGATGACAAGGTATCCGAAAAAGTATCCGAACACTAATTGGAGGTAAGAAAACTGCGAAGCGCCCACCGCACCGGGAACAGAGATGAATGTCACTCCGGAAAGCGAATCCCCAATCATCCCGAATGCCACGGCATACCAGGGCGATTTTTTCTGACCGATGAAAAACTCCGCGCTGCCGGCCCCTTTCCCCGTGACCCGCGAGATAAACAGCAGAACCAGAAAATATCCGCCAAGAAAAAGAAAGATTTGGTATGGAGAGAGATTAGGTTGCAGCGGAATTTTATTTCCGGCAAAGTAATGAAACTGCATCGGTTGCAGCATCAGCGTTATGAACAATTCCCGTGTACGATATTCCTTAAGTTACACCTCCTCAAACTTCACCCTCGCCACCATCCACCAAAATCTTATCAGCAGCAAGGCGGCAGCCAGGCTCAGCCCGATAATGAAGCCTATCCAGATTCCGGCAAGACCCAAGCCGGCTTTGAAAGCGAGCAGATAACATGCAGGCACCATCACCATCCAGTAGGAAACGAGCGCAATCACCATCGGCAGCCGCACATCCTGCATCCCGCGCAGCGCCCCGGCTGCCGATGCCTGCATGCCATCGCTGATTTGAAAGAGAGCTCCAAAAATCAGCATGGATGCAGCCAGTTCAATCACATCCGTATTGTCGGTGTACAGTTTGGGAAGCAAGTTATTGAACAACAGAAACACGAGCGCAAAAACCAGTTCGATGGCAAGCGTCAGCAGGAACACCGTATTTCCCGCCATGCGTATACCAGCGCGGTCTTTGGCGCCATAGGCATAGCCGGTCAAGATATTTCCCGCAGCGGAAATTCCAGTCAGCACCATGAAGGTAATGGATGCCAGCCCGATGGCGACAAGGTGAGCCGCTTGTTCCACCACGCCTATCCAGCCGCTCATGATTTGTGCGACACCAAAAGCAGCTACTTCCCAGAAAAACTGAAATCCCGCGGGGATACCGATTCGCAGAATAGGACGCACATAATTTTTAATCTCCATTTTCCCTTCAGTAACAGAGCGGCTGAGTGCAGAAAGTTGCGATTTCATTTCCCGGATTTGCTTATCCCGCCAGATGATAAACAGAAATGCCACCGTCATCAGCCCGCGGGCAATCACCGTGGCGAGGGCAGCGCCTTCAATCTCCAATCGAGGAAAACCCAGCTTGCCGTAAATCAGCA
>DATLYB010000142.1:0-6405 GCA_035575215.1 Chitinophagales bacterium | reverse complement strand
ATCCATGAGTTTGTGCTCGAATCAACCGGACATGACACGGATGTTATTTTCGGTGTCTGTGATGACGAAAACCTGGGCGATAAAATAAGTGTGACGGTAATAGCCACCGGTTTTGAAGAAAAAGGAATCTCCACTGAAACGCCATACGACCGGAAAGTGGTTTTAAGCCTTGATGAAAAACGCAAGCAGCCGCTGAAACAGGATAAAAAAGAGGATACGGCTTCCTTGTTTGACAACACCCTGACTTTCGATATGGAAAAAAGCGGCAGCAGCCAGGAAACTCAGGCGAAATCCGATGCTTCGCCTTCACAGGAAAATCCAAAGCCGGTGGAAGAGACAAGAGACGAATCATTCACCATCAGCAGGAAAAACGAAGAGAACTTCACCTTCAGGAATGACAGTTCCTCGCAGCAATTGGACAGAACAAAAAGACTGATGGAGCTTAACAGAGGAATTCGTTCTCCCAGCAGCTTCAGCGAATTGGAGAATGAGCCTGCATACAAAAGAAAGAACATTCAGCTTTCCAACATGCCCCATTCATCGGAATCAGCGATGTCGCGCTATTCGTTGAGCAGCGAGCAGGATGAAGGAACCCTTATCAAGAAGAACAATTCCTTCCTGCATGATAATGTGGATTGATTGACATCGGAAGGTGATAAAGACTGTTTTTGTTTCTCTTTGCCGGAAACTATCATTACTGAAAAAAATTTCTGCAATGCTGTCCAATAAATTTCCACTGCTGCTGCTTTTCTGCGTGACTTCAAAAATCGTTTCATCGCAAACTTTCGATACTTCTTATGTTGACGGTGCGCTGTATGCAAAGGTGCGCGATACAGCCACTGCGACTTTTGACCTCGGTTCACCGCCATTGAACCTGCTTGTTCCTATCTATGGACTTGATACGTTGTATTGGCCCTTCAAGGGTTACAACACCTATCTCGACAACATCTACCGACTTGAATTCACTAACATCAGCCAGACAAATCAACTTATTGCTGCACTGCAAGCCATTCCCTCCATTGAGTTTGCAGAGAAAGTGCCGCTTGGTAAAACCGAAAGCTTTGTTCCTGATGACCTGAATGCAAATCAATGGTATTTGTCTAAAATCAATGCGGAACTTGCGTGGAGCATTACCACAGGCTCATCGCAGGTGGTAGTTGCCATCATTGACAACGGGGTGAAGCTGTCGCATGAAGACCTTGCCGCCAACATGTATGTGAATGCCGGTGAGATTCCAAACAATCTGCTGGATGATGACCTGAACGGCTACCGTGATGACGTGAACGGCTTTGATGTTGCCGACATGGACAACAACGCCAACCCTCCGCCAACTGCGGCTGACACCAACGGATTCAGGCACGGCACACTTTGCGCGGGTATCGCATCAGCCGTCACCAACAACAGCAAAGGCATTGCCTCCATCGGTTTCAGCGTGAAGATTATGCCGGTAAAGTGCACGCGCAACAATGTGGGCAACTCGCGCGCCATCACGCATCCGTATGAAGGTGTGTTTTATGCGATGCGCGCTGGCGCTGACGTCATCAGCATGTCGTTTGGTGGCGAGGGACACGGCTTCACCGACCAGGCAGTGATTAATGCAGCCTCCAACGAAGGCATTGTACTGGTGGCGGCCGCAGGAAATGCCAACACCAATACGCCATTCTTTCCGGCAGCATTTCCGAATGTGATTAGCGTGGGCGCCACTGACTTCAACGACCAAAAGGCTTCTTTCTCCAACTTCGGAACATGGGTTGATTTGATGGCTCCGGGTGTTTCTATCTTCAGCACGCTGGTGAGCACAAATAGTTCTTATGGCTCATTGAGCGGAACATCCATGGCCTGCCCGCTTGTGGCAGGACTGGCGGGGCTGGTGCTTTCGGTGAAACCAGACTTCACTCCGGCTCAGGTGGCAACCGCATTGACTAACGGATGCGATGACATCTCGCTGCTCAACCCGGCATTTACAGGACAAATCGGGGCGGGCAGAATCAACGCGCTGAAAACATTGTCACAGATAACCGGAGTAACCCCGGACAGTTGCGGCTTCGTGAACAGCCCGAATATCAACTCATCCTTCACTTTCAGCACCAGCATTTTAACCGCCACCTTCACCAATCAAAGCACGGATTACTGCTCCTCCATCTGGCATTTCGGTGATGGAGACAGCAGCTTACAGCAAGACCCGCAACATGTTTATTTGCTGCCGGGTAATTATACCGTGTCACTTAAAGTGATGGCGGGGAGCTCATCTGATGTTTCACAGCAGCAGGTAATGGTGGGAACTGTTGGAATTGACACGGAACTGCAGTCAGTAAAAATAATTCCGAATCCGCTTGCCAATGTTCTTGATATTTCAGTTGTGGACGCTTCATTGCGGCTTATCACTATCACCGATATCAGCGGAAAAATCGTCATTCAATCCTCCAGCCCTTCCATCCCCTTCGATGGAATGGGCAGCGGCTTGTATTTTTTAAATGTGCGGCTTTTAAATGGAAAAAGTATCGCGAAGAAAATCATGGTCAATCCTTAGAAGGAAGCGTACAAAAATCCAAAACCACAAAGGACACAGATAAAGGTATTTTGTATTCTCTGCACCCTCTGCATTTTATTTTTCTCCGCACCCTTTGCGTTATTTGTATTTTTAACCACAAACCACAAACAACCATCATGGACAAAAAATACATCCTCGCCATTGACCAAGGCACCACCAGCTCGCGTGCCATTCTCTTCAACCACTCTGCTGAAATCCTCGGCATCACCCAGCAGGAGTTCAAGCAGCACTTCCCGCAGCCCGGATGGGTGGAGCATGACGCGGAAGAAATCTGGAACTCGGTTGTGAGCGTGGTGAAAGCCCTCTTCGAAAAGACACACACCGCCCCCGAAGAGATTGCCGCCATCGGCATCACCAACCAGCGTGAAACAACCGTAGTGTGGGACAAAACCACCGGCAAACCCGTTTACAACGCCATCGTGTGGCAGTCAAGGCAAACGTCAGGCATCTGCGACAAGCTCAAAAAAGCAGGGCACGACAAAACCGTCCGCAAGAAAACAGGACTGCTCATTGACGCCTACTTCTCCGGCACCAAAGTGAAGTGGCTCCTCGACAACGTGAAGGGCGCGCGCGAAAAAGCCAAGCAGGGCGACCTCCTCTTCGGCACCATTGACACATGGCTCGTCTGGAAACTCACGGGCGGCAAGAGCCACGTCACCGATGTCACCAACGCCTCGCGCACGATGCTCTACAACATCCATACACTCAGGTGGGATGATGAACTGCTCAAAATGCTCACCGTGCCCGCCTCCATGCTGCCGCAGGTCAAAAGCAGCAGCGAAGTGTATGGCAGCACCGACCGCAGCCTTTTCGGAGAAACCATCCCCATCAGCGGCATGGCGGGCGACCAGCAGGCAGCCCTCTTCGGGCAGGCGTGCTTCCAGCCGGGCATGGCAAAAAATACTTATGGAACAGGCTGCTTCATGCTCATGAACACCGGCAAGAAAGCGGTCGCCTCCAAAAACGGATTGCTCACCACCATCGCCTGGCAGGTAGGCGGCAAAACCGAATACGCCCTCGAAGGCAGCATCTTCGTTGCCGGTTCAGCCGTGCAGTGGCTGCGCGATAGCTTGAAATTTTTTCCCGATGCGGCCGCCAGCGAAGTCCTCGCCACCACCATTCCCTCGTCCGATGGCGTGTATGTGGTGCCCGCGTTTGTCGGACTGGGCGCACCTTACTGGGATAGCGAAGCGCGCGGAGCCATCTTCGGCCTCACGCGCGGCACGGGCGTAGCGCACATCACCCGCGCCACGCTCGAATCCGTTGCCTACCAAACCAAAGACGTGCTCACCGCCATGCAGAAAGACAGCGGCATCCGCCTCAAAGACCTTCACGTGGATGGTGGCGCCACGCGCAATAATTTCCTGATGCAGTTTCAAAGCGACATGCTCGGAGTGCCCGTAGTGCGCCCCGTAGTCACCGAAACCACCGCCCTCGGAGCCGCCTACCTCGCAGGCTTAGCCGTAGGCTTCTGGAAAACCCAAAAAGAAATCGGCAGCAACTGGAAAGCCGAGCAAACCTTCAAGCCCGCCATGAAAAAACCCCTCCGCGAAAAACTCTACGAAGGCTGGAAAAAAGCCGTGAAAGCAGCGAGGGAGTTTAAGTGAAATGACGAATGACAAATTTGAATCAGATTCCGATTTTAAAGCGGATTTTTATTTTTATCCGAAAATTACCGTGCCATGAAATTTATTGTTACCGCCTTCCTGCTGGTTTATTCTTTTTGCTTACATGCGCAAACGCTGGTGAGCAAAACGCTGATTGCTTCTTACTCGAAACAGCAGCTCGATTCGCTGCTGACGGCACGCGGCATCCCCATCATCCTGTTTTCAACCCGCTTTGGTGTTGATGCCTATAAGCTTATTTATCAAACGCTTGATTACGACAGCTCCGCCAAACTTGCATCCGGATTGCTTGCCGTGCCGAAGGGAGTGAATTGTGAACTCATGCTGGTGAACTACTCCCACGGCACCACCTCCGTGAAGGAAGACGTGCCCACGCGCCTCAATGGCGAGGGGCTGGTGGGATTGGTGGCTGCTTCCAACGGGCTGGTGATGTGCCAGCCCGACTATCTCGGCATGGGCGACAGCGAGTGGCCTCATTACTATTTACACGCCTTCACGCATGCCATGTGCAACATTGACCTGTTGCGGGCTGCGCGCGAATCCTGCGCAGATTTGGGCATTGCATTAAATGATAAACTGTATATTGGCGGCTACTCGCAGGGCGGCTTTTCCACGATGGCTACCCATCAATACATTGAAACATATTTCTCCAGCGAATTTCAGGTCACCAAATCGTTTCCGGGAGCCGGCTCCTATGACATGTCGGGTGCGATGGTTGACCTGATGCTTTCAGACGTGAGCTATCCTTCGCCAGCTTACCTGCCGTTTCTTACATTCACATGGAACGCTATCTATAATTTTTTCACCGACCCATCGGTCTATCTCAAAGCACCTTATGACAGCACGCTGCCTCCGCTCATTGACGGCACACACAGCATCGGCTACATCAACGGCTTCATGCCTGACACGCCCAAGCTGATTTTTCACCAGTACATGATTGACTCATTTGCCAACAACATGAACCACCCGCTGCGCCTCGCCCTTGCCGAAAATGATGTGTTCCGCTGGGCGCCCCAGGCCGACATGCTCCTGATTCACTGCCGGGGCGACCGCCAGGTGCCCATTCAAAATACCCGCAATGCGTATAATTATTTCAAAGCCCACAGCAGCGCAGCCATTGACACGCTCGACCTGGGACCCACGCTCAGCCACGGTCAATGCGGGCAATCTTATCTGTTTTATCTGAAAACTTATCTTGACAGCATTCTCGCTGGCGAGCCTTGTATCTCCGGCATCAGTCAGCCCTCGCAACCTCTTGCCATAGATATTTCGCCTAATCCTGCAACCGGACGCATCTCTTTCCGCCTGCTGCAACCGGTAAATGCAGATTACGAATGGCGTGTTTACGGAACCTGCGGAAAAGTATATATGCAGGGCGTGATGCGTCATGATGAGATGAAACGCCAACCATCTATTTCCACGGAGTCTTTGCAGCCCGGAATGTATCTGCTGCAAATCGCCTCGCGGAATGATTTTCGCAGGGAAAGATTTGTTATCGTTCGCTGAACCGGGCATATAATCCCGGAAGGACAAGTGAAAGGAACAGGGGGACAAGGGATGCTGCCTGCATGCATTGCATCAAAATATGTCCTCGTAATTTTTTCCTATGCAGTCTATCCGATTGAAATCGTTCTGTGTCCCTTTGATGCCCTGAATTGAATAATTCGCGTAATACCTCTCCGCTTGTGTCTTTCCTTTTCCAAGCATCCGCTTTCATAATATTTTTCGCACTTGGTTCTTCCATCTCTTTCCATGTGCTAACTCCACGAAGGCTGAAAGAAGACGGTGAAGGCAGCAAAATGGATATTTGAAATCTCTTTATTTTTCAAGTGATCCCGTAGGGATTCGAACCCCAAACCTTCTGATCCGTAGTCAGATGCTCTGATCCAATTGAGCTACGGGACCTGATTTCTGTCTTACAGACAATGTGAACTCCGGTTTCTCAATAAGCAGGTGCAAATTTAAGAATAGAATTCTGATGTCAGATTTAGACGATAGGTTTTAAACTCAGACGACAGATTTCACACCCTTGATATCATCTAACATCTAACTATCTGCCTTCCAATCATCCTTTCGGCTCATCTTTCTTTCCGGGCTGCTGCGGCTTGGCAAATGATTCGCGCATCTCTGTGCCTGCCTGCACGTTTTTCATTCTGTAATAATCCATGATTCCCAGATTGCCGCTCCGGAAGGCTTCTGCCATGGCCTTGGGTATTTCGGCTTCGGCTT
>DATLYB010000141.1:0-5916 GCA_035575215.1 Chitinophagales bacterium | reverse complement strand
TGTAGGTGGTTGACGAGTCGCCATGTGTGTACATGTATGGACGCACCCAGTTGAACTCCGTCTGGAAATCAAGATGGCTGATGCCGAACAGGTCAATATATTTCAAGCCCGTCTGAATGGCGATTTTGTTAGCCCACCAGCCGTCAAACTCTTTGATGTGGCTGAAGTTGAATTCGTCAAACAGGAACTGCCCGTAAAGCTGCAAGGCGCGCGCGATGTTGGCTTTGTAATCAATGCCAATCAGCGCATTGTCGGGGCTGCCCAGCGCCTGCTCGATGGCGCGGTAAAAGATAATCGGGTTGAGGTACTGCAACTCAAAGCCGTTGGCGCGCTCGAAAATCACGCTTTCAAACACACCGATGTCAAGCCAGTGGGCGGCATTGAAGTTGAGATGATGGAACGCTGCATATTTTTTGGGAAGCAGCTGGTCGGGTCCGCGCCTGTAGGTGGCAATCATTTCAGTGAATAAATTGGTATAGGTGATTTTCCAAATCGTGGTGTGCAGTTTCAGAAAAAGATAATTGTTGGAATAATCCGACAGGAACAGGGAGCGGATGCCGTTTCCCCAGAAATGCTTGTCATGCCCGAAGGTTAGGTCAATATGGTCAAGCACGTTAAAGACGATGTAGCCGCGTGCAGTAAAATAATCAACCCCTGTGCCTTTGAAGCCGTCTTTGTAGAAGCCCTCGCCCGGCACTGCCTTCGGCTCCTGTGCAATCTGCTGCTGCACGTATGCCATGTTTTTTTGCTGGTTGTCGGTGAAGTAGGTATAGAAGCCAAGCTTCTTTTTGATATAGGCGCGCAATTCGCCTCCGCGCGTATTGAAGAATTTCAGCTCACCGCCATCCACCTGTCCGCCCAACTGAAAATGCAGCACGGGGTTGATTTTCAGGATGAAATCTTTGGTGTTCACCGCAAATAAGCTGGCGGGTTCCGGATAAATCACCTTCCATATCGGCTTGCGGCTTTTAATCACCGTATCCTGCAGCCACTCGCTGTTTTCAGTATATTCGTAGGCGATGTTTTTATTGAACCGCTTGTTGCCCGTGATGTTCGCCTTCACAACCGACTGTGCATATTCCGCCACTTTCCTGCGGCTGTAAGGCTTGATGCCGGTATAAAAAACCGGAAGCGTTTTTCCGAATTTGATGTTGAGCCGGTCAACAATGTGGTAATCATCATGGTTCAGCGGAATTGCCGTGCCCTGTGAAAATGAAAAGCGCGCTGCCCCAAGCACAAAAAGCAGCAGCAGGAGTTTTTTCATTCCGGTGTGTTGATAAAAAATGTGAGACTTGTGCGAATTTAACGATGAACAACCAACCGCGAAAGACCAACAACAAACAACCAACGCAACATTGCCTTACATTTGTCCTGTTTTGGCTAAAATCAAAAAAATAGCGGTATTCACTTCCGGTGGTGATTCGCCCGGTATGAACGCAGCGATTCGCGCAGTGGTGCGCACAGCGCGGTATCACAAGCTGGAAGTGACCGGCATCAAGCGCGGCTATGAAGGAATGATTGACGGTGACTTCCTGCCGATGCAAGCCCGCTCGGTGAGCAACATCATTCAGCGGGGAGGCACGATTCTGAAGTCAGGCAGAAGCAAACGGTTTCTGGAAAAAAAATGGCGGGAGATTGCCTGCATCAATTTAAAGCGCGAGAAGATTGACGGGGTAGTGGCGATAGGCGGGGACGGCACCTTCAAGGGCGCGTTGGTATTCAGCAAAGAGCACAATATCCCGTTTGTCGGCATCCCCGGTACGATTGACAACGATTTGTACGGCACTGATTTCACGGTGGGCTATGACACTGCCATCAACACGGCTGTGGAGGCGATTGACAAAATCCGCGATACGGCTGACTCACACGACCGCTGCTTTTTCGTGGAGGTGATGGGGCGCGATGCGGGGTTTATCGCACTGCGCAGCGGCATCGCCAGCGGAGCGGAGGCGATCCTTATTCCTGAGCAAAAAACCGATTTGAACGAAGTGATTGACCTGCTGCGAAAAGGCAAGGCGCGCGGCAAAACCTCAAACATCGTGGTGGTGGCGGAAGGCGATGAAGCCGGGCATGCTTTTGACATTGCGAAAAAAGTGAAAAGCAAGCTGAAGGATTTTGAGATACGCGTGGTGGTGCTGGGACATTTGCAGCGGGGCGGCAGTCCTACCTGCATGGACCGCATTCTCGCCAGCAGGCTGGGCGTAGCGGCTGTGGAAGCGCTGATGGCAGGCAAGAGAAGCGTGATGGTAGGCTTGCAGCACCGCGACATCGTTCACGTGCCGTTTGAAAAAGCCACCAAGCATCACCAGACGGTTGACCCCTATTTGCTGAAAATTGCGCGTTCATTGTCGCATCCGCCCTCCTGATGAATTGGCGGAAAAAAAATTTGGTCATTCATATCATGGCAAGATTCCTCATCAAAGGCGCAAGGATAGTCAACGAAGGCAGCATTCGTGATGAAGATATCCTTCTGAACAACGGCAGGATTGAGAAGATGGCGCCAGCGATTAATCCCAAGCCACCGTTCACTGAAATCAACGCTGCCGGGTTGCATCTTTTCCCCGGAGTTATTGACGACCAGGTGCATTTCCGCGAGCCGGGCTTGACACACAAGGCAGACATCCATTCCGAATCGCGCGCTGCCATTGCCGGTGGCGTCACCTCATTCATGGAGATGCCCAACACCCAGCCGCCCACCCTCTCACAACACCTGCTCGAAGAGAAATACAAGCGCGCATCAGAAGTTTCGCTGGCAAACTATTCCTTCTACATGGGCGCAGCCAACGACAACTATGATGAAGTGATGAAAACGGATTTAAAAAACGTGTGCGGCTTGAAAGTCTTCATGGGCTCGTCAACGGGAAATATGCTGGTGGACAATGAACAAACGCTGGAGCGGCTGTTTTCAAATTTCCCCGGCTTGATTGCCGCGCATTGCGAAGATGAAACTACGATTCGGAAAAACTCCGAGGAAATGCGGAAGAAATACGGAGAAGAGGTTCCGATGAAATATCACCCGGAGATTCGCAGCGAAGAAGCCTGCTGGCTCTCCTCATCGAAGGCGGCAGAGCTGGCAAAGAAGCATGGCGCGCGGCTGCATATCCTGCATATTTCCACTGCCCGGGAGCTGCAGCTTTTGGGAAACGGCATTCCGCTTCAGCAGAAAAAAATAACGGCTGAAGCATGCATCCATCATTTGTGGTTCAGCGCGCGCGATTATGAGCGCGAGGGTAAATTCATCAAATGGAATCCGGCAATAAAATCATCCAGCGACCGGGACGCTCTTTTTAACGCAGTGCTGAATGACACCATTGACGTGGTCGCCACCGACCATGCCCCGCACACGCTGGAGGAGAAGCAGCGCCCCTACTTCCAGTCGCCCTCTGGCGGACCGCTGGTGCAGCATTCGCTCGTTGTCATGCTGGAGTTTCATCATCAGCAGAAAATCAGCCTTGAAAAAATTGCCCAGAAGATGGCGCATCATCCCGCCATGCTATTCCGCATCCGCGACAGGGGCTTTATCCGCGAGGGCTGCTGGGCGGATGTGGTGCTGGTGGATTTGAACAGCCCCTGGGAAGTAAGCAGGGAAAACATTCTGTACAAATGCGGTTGGTCGCCCTTCGAAGGGCAGATTTTTCATTCACGAGTGACCCACACGTTTGTGAACGGGCATCTGGTGTATGAGCGGGGGAAGCTGAGCGAAGGCGTAACGGGAAAGCGATTGGAGTTTATAACTGAACCGGGTGGTTAACCATCAGACCACTTCCACCGCCTTGTCCACCTTTTTCACCAAACCGCTCAGCACTTTTCCGGGACCCATTTCGGTGAAAGATGTCGCTCCGTCATGAATCATGTTCCGGATGGTTTGAGTCCAAAGCACGGGAGCGGTAAGCTGGCGAATAAGATTGCGCCTGATTTCGTCAGCGCTGGTATGCGGCAGTGCATCTACGTTTTGATAAACCGGGCAAAGAGATTGACTGAATGTTACATGCAGAATAGCATCCTCCAATTTTTTTCTTGCCGGCTCCATGAAAGGCGAGTGGAATGCCCCCGCTACTTTCAGGGGCGCCACCATTCTCGCTCCCGCTGCTTTCAGCCGTTCGCCTGCGCGGGCCACCCCCTCCACTGAGCCGGAAATCACCAGTTGTCCCGGGCAATTGTAATTGGCAGGCACCACATCATTGAATTCAGCGCATATTTTTTCAACCGTTTCATCATCCAGCCCGATAACGGCTGCCATCGTGGAAGGAACGGCATCGCAGGCTTCCTGCATGGCTTTGGCGCGCTGCCGGACAAGTATCAGCCCGTCTTCAAAGCTCAGCGTGCCGCTGGCGACCAGGGCTGAAAATTCTCCCAATGAATGCCCGGCAACCATGCCGGGTTTGAAACTTTCTCCTGCCAGCTTCACCAATGCGACCGAATGCAAAAAAATTGCGGGCTGCGTGATTTCCGTTTCCTTCAGCTTCTGTTCCGGACCGTTGAACATGATTTCAGTGATGCGGTAACCCAGCAGCCGGTTGGCCTGCTCCATCAGCTCACGCACCACCGCGTGTTGTTCGTAAATGTCTTTTGCCATGCCTGTGAACTGGCTGCCTTGCCCGGGAAAGAGATAAGATTTCATTGAACCAGTTTTGCGCTTGCGTCAGCTCAGCTTGGCGGAAATCAATTCAATAAATTCATCCCGAGTGGGTTGCTTCTCAAACTCGCCCACAAAAGCGGAAGTGGTGGTAACTGAATTTTGCTTCTGCACTCCGCGCATCATCATGCACAGGTGCTTGGCTTCAATCACCACGGCAACACCCAGCGGCTTCAGCGTTTCGTTGATGCAGTCGCGCACCTGGCAGGTGAGGCGCTCCTGAAGCTGGAACCGTCTTGCATAAATATCCACCACACGCGCGATTTTGCTCAGCCCTACAATCTTGCCATTGGGAATATATGCCACGTGCGCCCTGCCGTAAAACGGCAGCAGATGATGCTCGCAAAAGGAATACAATTCGATGTCTTTCACAATCACCATTTGGCTGTGTGCCTCGTCAAACATTGCCGAGCGCATGATTTCATACGGGTCGGAATTATAGCCCTGTGTGAGATATTGCATAGCTCTCGCAACCCGTTGGGGTGATTTCTGCAAGCCGTCACGCGCTACGTCTTCGCCCAATGTTTCCATGATTTTGCGAAAATGCTCGCCCAGGATTTTCGTTTTCTTTGCGCTGAACAGATTCTCCTGCCTGTAGTTGATTTCAAAATCGAGGTCTTCTTCCTCTTTATAATGTCCCATGGCTAAAGTTATTTGAGTATGATGGCAATTACTAAAATTAACCAATCAGCATATCCGCCAGTTCACTCCCCGTAATATTCACACCAAATAGTATCAGTTTCCGTCAGTTTGATGCAATGCAGCCTGCATCCTTCGAGGTGCGGCTCCAGTTGCTTCCAGATTTCCTTAGCCAGAATTTCTACCGAGCTGAACTTTCCCTTCATGAAAGGAACATCCATGTCCAGATTCATGTGGTCAAGGCGGCTTACTACCTTCTCTCTGATAATTTTGCTGAGGTCTTTGGCATTAATTACCATGCCCGTTTCCGGATTCGGCTCGCCCTTCACGGTGACAAACAAGTCATAGTTGTGCCCGTGCCAGTTTTTGTTGGCGCACTTGCCGAAGACCTCCCTGTTTTTCTCATCTGACCAGTCGTCTCTGCGGAGCCGGTGCGCTGCATTGAAATGTTCTTTGCGTGTGAGATAGACCATACTGCAAAGATAAAAGAATGAGTCAGGGGTTTCAGTCTGCCCTCCGTGCTTTGTTTTGATATAAGTTTGCCGAATGCTCGTTATCACAGGCGCTTCAGGATTCATCGGAAGCTGCTTTACAGGATTTCTAAATCAGAAGGGGTTCACTGACATCGTGGCGGTTGACCG
>DATLYB010000140.1:0-12303 GCA_035575215.1 Chitinophagales bacterium | reverse complement strand
TTTTCTGACGCAGAAAAATCTGCCCGCCTCCATCCGACTCAGAAGCTGTATAGCATAATTTCAGAATACTTCTGAACGCCATTAAAAATGGTTATTTCAAAGACGAAAGTCGTTCCGGTGAAGGTGGAGGAAGTGTATTATGCTGACGAAAAAAAACAAAGGCGTTTACTGTACTGACTTACCGAGCGGCAACCAACTTAACATAGGACGCCACGGTTCTCCCGCACCAATACGACCGCCAACACACGCCCACGCTTCCATATTTTTCATTTTTTTGGCACGCGTGCAAAAAATTGAAGAAAAGAAGTAAATAATTCAGGACGTTGTTCTGAACTCTGTTTTTTTCATGTTTTTTTCTATACTCCAAATTTTTTCTTTTCAAATTATTGTTTGGTAAAAGAACGTGCTTTAAGTTTGCAACGCCATTTATTGTCACTCCTGTGACAAAATTCTGCCAAACAACCGAAAGTTCTTTATGTAACCTGTGGAAGGGATAAAATCTCTCACCTTAGGAGGAGACTTTAGTTTGACTATTTTGGCGGTATGCAAAACTACCGAAAGACATCGCATAGCGTCTGTGACATCAACTATCATCATATTGTATGGGTAACTAAATATTAGAAAGCAGGGGTTGAGTGGGCATCTGCCTGCCACTTTTTACAAATCCACCGACATTTGTCGCTGGTAATTTAATTTCAGGGTTACATGAAAAAACTTGTTCTTCTCCGCCACGGGGAAAGCATCTGGAACAAAGAAAACCGTTTCACCGGATGGCAGGATGTGGAGCTTTCCGAAAAGGGAATTGAGGAAGCCCGCAAAGCCGGACAGTTGCTTAAAAAGGAAGGTTACGATTTTGATGTGGCTTATACTTCCGTTTTAAAACGAGCTATCAAAACGCTGTGGCTGGTGATGGAGGAAATGGATTTGATGTGGATTCCCGTTTATAATTCATGGAGGCTCAACGAGCGCCATTATGGCGCCTTGCAGGGATTGAACAAAGCGGAGACGGCAGCGAAATATGGCGAAGAGCAGGTCTTAATCTGGCGCAGAAGCTACGACATTCCGCCTCCTCCGCTCGACAGAAATGACGCGCGCTATCATGGCAACGACAAACGGTATCGCGAAATCCCTTCCGGGCAATTCCCGCTTACCGAATGTTTAAGGGATACGGTGGCAAGATTTCTTCCCTACTGGGAAAGCACGATTTTTCCTGAAGTCCAAAAAGGGAGCAGCGTGCTGATTGTTGCGCATGGCAACAGCCTGCGTGCTTTGGTAAAGCATCTTGATAACGTGAGCGACCAGGCAATTGTCCATCTCAATATCCCTACCGGCATTCCGCTGGTGTATGAATTAGATGAGAATATCCGTCCTGTCAAAAATTATTATTTGGGCGACCCGGAAGAAATCCGCAAAGCCATAGAAGGAGTCGCCAGACAGGGAAAAGCTGCTGCAAAATGAATGAAGCGCGCAGATGGGTGATTGGAGATATCCATGGCTGCATAAAAACGCTGCGCACCCTCGTGGAAGACAAAATCCAACCCGGAAGACAAGACAAACTCATTTTTGTGGGAGACTATGTTGACCGCGGTCCCGACAGCAAAGCCGTGATTTCTTATGTGATGGAATTGCGCCTGATGGGTTACAATCTTGTTCTGCTGAAAGGCAACCACGAGGATATGATGCTGCAGTCTGTCCACGACCGCCCTGCGCGCAAAAACTGGTTTTACAATGGCGGCATTGAAACGCTGAGAAGCTTTGGCGCACGGGATGTGAGCGAGGTGCCCGACCATTTTCTGGAATTCCTGAAATCGCTTGATTACTATTATGTCACGGACGGTTTTTTTATCGTACATGCAGGATTGAACTTCGATATTCCCAATCCGCTGGAAGATGTCGAAAGTATGCTGTGGATCAGGAACAAATACGTGGTGCCTGAAAAAATCGGCAATCGCATCATAGTGCACGGGCATACGCCTGTGCCGCTGGAGGCGATTAAAGAAGCCGTTAACAGCAAGGCGCCTGATATTGACCTCGATGGCGGCTGCGTCTATTGGGACATCGAAGGATTAGGCAACCTGTGTGCGCTGGAGCTGAACACCATGCGGCTGGAATCGCTGAAGAACGTGGATTTCGTGTGAGGAAGCCTGAACGATCGGATTCAGCCAAGGTAATCATTGCCTATAAAAAACATTCCGGGCTAATCTGTCCTTAATTCAATCAGCTTTTGTTTAGCTTCCAAAAATTCCTGCCAAATTTCATTTAAAATCTGAGCGGCAGGTTTGATTTCATTTATCATGGCTGACACCTGCCCGATTTCCAATTCGCCTTCATCGAGGTTACCCTCGAACATGCCTTTTTTCGAGCGTGACCTGCCCAGCAGTTGAGCCAGCTCTTCGCGGGAGGCGCCCCGCAGCTCCGCTTCATGCACCTGCTCGTAAAATTTATTCTTAATCATCCGCACGGGAACAATCTGCTTCAGCGTCAGCATGGTATCGCCTTCTTTCGCCTCCACGATTTTCCGCTTGAAGTTGGGATGCCCGGATGATTCCTCGCTGGCAGCAAAGCGCGACCCTACCTGCACCCCTTCCGCGCCTAATGCGAAGGCTGCCAGCATCGCCCTGCCCGTAGCGATTCCACCTGCCGCCAGCAGGGGAAGCTTTACCGCATCGCGCACCATCGGCACCAGCACCATCGTAGTGGTTTCTTCCCGCCCATTGTGACCGCCTGCCTCAAACCCCTCGGCAACGATAGCATCCACACCAGCCTCTTCGCTCTTCCTGGCGAACTTCACGCTGGGGACAACGTGCGTCACCGTGATGCCTTTTTCTTTCAGCGTTTGGGTCCACACGCTGGGGTTGCCGGCTGAGGTGAAAACGAATTTCACCCCTTCATCCATAATCACCTGCATGTGCTGTTCAATGGCGGGATACATCAGCGGCACATTTACAGCGAAAGGCTTCTCAGTTGCCGCTTTGCACTTGCGGATGTGCATGCGCAAAATTTCAGGATACATCGAGGCGGAGCCGATGATACCCAGTCCGCCTGCATTGCTCACGGCTGAGGCAAGCTCCCAGCCGGCACACCAAATCATGCCCGCCTGAATAATCGGGTATTTTATTCCAAACAGCTCAGTGATGCGGTTTTTCATTCGTTGGATGGGTTTGATAAATTTTGGAGTTTGAGAATTTAGAGCAAGTTCTCAGTTTCAACTCTAAACTCTAAACCGGAAACTTCAAGTTCTAAACTATTTTTTCTCACCGCTGAAATCAATCTCGGTATTATCACCGATGTTTAGCGATTGCTTGAATCCTGTGATAGCTGTGTCGCTGCCAATGATGGAAGCGGTGAGAATGACGTGATTCAGGTTGGCGAAATCCCCGATGATGGAATCGCTGATGATGGAATAGCTCACGTGAACATGTTCACCGATGGTGACATTGGGTCCCACTATGGAATTGACAAGCCGCGTGCCTCTGGCAATATTCACAGGCTGAATCAGCACCGAATTCGCGAGCATTTCAGCTTCTGGCGGAACGAACTCCGTTCCCTTCAGCAGCTTGGCGTTTGTTTCCAGCAGGATATCCATCTTGCCGCAGTCGTACCAATTATCAACCCGGAAGCTGTCAAACTCGATTCCTTTGTTGAGCATCATCATGATGGCGTCCGTAAGCTGGATTTCCTCTCCTTCTTTTATTTCGCGCTCCACCAATTCATCGAGGCATTCGAACAATAATTTTGTTTCCTTGATTTTGTAAACGCCTACCAGCGCCATGTTCGACTTCGGAAATTTGGGTTTTTCTACTGCGCCAACAATTTTTCCTTTGCTGTCGAATTCAACGACTCCAAAATCGCGCGGGTCATCCACTTTGCGCACGCCCAGAGACGATTTTTCTGACTTAAGCACCTGCGACAAATCCGCTTTCACGATGGTGTCGCCCAGCACAATCAGAATTTCCTCATCAGGCTTCACAAATTCTTTGGTTGTCCAGATGGCATGCCCCACGCCCAGCCGGTCAGCCTGCACGGCATAATGGGCTTTGATGTTCGGATATTTTGTTTCCACATGGTCTTTGATTTTTTCCCCCAGATAGCCCACTACGAAGATGAATTCATTGAGCCCGACTTCCAGCAGCTGGTCAATGATAAAATCGAGGATTCTTTTTCCCGCCACGGGGATGAGCGCTTTCGGCTGGGTGTAGGTGAGGGGGCGCAGCTTCGTTCCTGCACCGGCAACGGGAATAATAACTTTCATGATTTGCAATGGGCTAAATTATAAAAGTATTGGTAATGAGTATCGGGATTGTGAACTGAGGGAAACCGGGAGATGGCGAAACACAAAAGTGAGGACAGGGAATTATCGAAAGAAGAATCAACGATTGGAGAATTTCGGCAACGTACAACCCATCACTCGCATCAAAAGGGGAATAACGGCTTATTCCACTGTTGTCACTTTCAGCATATTGGTTCTTCCCTGGCGGTGGATGGGCATGCTGCCGGTGTTTACCACCACATCGCCCGGCTTCACTAGTTCCTTTTCTTTCAGAATCTGAATCACATCGCTGATAGTTTCGTCCGTGCTCACGAATTTGTCATAGAAAAACGCGGTTACGCCCCATGACAGACTCAGGATGTTGAGTAAATCTTTATTGTCGGTGAAGATGTAAATCTTGGCGTGCGGGCGGTAGCTGGAAAGCATGAAAGCGGTGTAGCCGGAGCGCGTCATGCCGACAATCGCCTTGGCGCCCACTTCTTCAGCAATCTTGCACGCATTGTAGCACACCGCATCGGAAAGAAACGACTGTGATGATTTCTGGGGCACAAGATTTTTGTTATACACTACCTCCTTCGATTCCACATAGCGCATGATGCGTCCCAGCATCTCCACCACCTTCACGGGGTGGGCGCCCACCGAAGTTTCATTGCTCAGCAGGAGGGCGTCAGCCCCGTCAATCATGTCATTGGCCACGTCATTGATTTCAGCTCGGGTCGGGCGGGCCTGCGTAATCATGCTGTCGAGAATCTGCGTGGCAATCACCACCGGCTTTGAAGCGGTGATGCATCTGCGCACGATGGATTTCTGGATGAACGGCATTTTTTCCAGCGGCACCTCCACGCCCAGGTCGCCCCGTGCAATCATGATGGCATCGGCTTCGCGGATGATGGCATCAATATGACTCATCGCTTCGGGCTTTTCCACCTTGGCGATGATTTTCACCGTGTTTTTATCGGGGATATATTTTCTCACCTGCGTAATGTCATCCGGTGAGCGCACGAAGGAAACGGCAATCCAGTTAGCCTTGTTGTCAAGGGCGAATTCCAGGTCGGTGAGGTCTTTCTCAGTTAATGACGGTACGGACAATTTTGAATCAGGCAGATTCACGCCTTTGCGTGATGACAGCATCCCTCCGTTGAGCACCTTTGCCTTTAGTTCGTTCCTGCGGTTGGTTCCAATCACTTCGAGTTCAATCTTTCCGTCATCAATCAATATCTTCTCTCCTTTCTGCACTTCCCGCGGCAGTTTTTCGTAGTTGATGAAAATCCGTTCCGGGGTGCTCAGGGATTGCTCATTGGTTATCGTTACGGTTTCGTTCTTCTTTAAAATGACGGTGCCTTTCACTTCGCCTATTCTGATTTTGGGACCCTGCAGGTCGGCAAGGATACCGATGTTCAACCCTTGTTCGCTGTTGATTTTGTGGATGTACTTCATCACTTTCCGGTGGTTGTCATGGGTGCCGTGAGAAAAATTCAGCCGGAACACATCCACCCCTGCCTTCACCAGCTTGAAGAGCATGCCGTAGGTGTTGGAGGCAGGTCCCACCGTAGCGATGATTTTGGTTCGGTTAAAGCTGCGCATCAATCGAATATCAGGTTTTGCTTTGAACGAATGCGGAGAACATCCGCCTCAAATGCCGCCTCGATGCAGTCAAGCGGGCGGAGCTGGCGCAACAGTTCAATCTTGAAATCGCCCGCTGCGTCACCGCGCAGCATAAGAAAATAATCCGCTTCCTTTATTTCCGGAATCAGGCAGGTGCCCGCTGATTTGTTGCCGATAAAATAATATTTCAGAAAATTGATTTCATCCTCATGGGTGTAAAAGGGAAAATATGCTTGTATGCGTTTTTTGACGTTGGTTATCTCCAGGTCGGGCTTCCGCGACAGGTCAAGACGCAAGTTGCGGTTAATGTGCCAGCACAGCCGGTAATCACGCAGCGATGAGATGATGGCAATCAGTTCGAAGTTGAAGTCATAATCAACATGAAGGGTAAGGCGACTCAAAGTATGAAATGGATGGAAACAAAATTATGAGTTTAGAATTTCCGGTTTAGTATTAGAAAGTATTTGTCGTACCACCCGTTATTGCGGTAACTTTTAAAAGTACCTCTAATTCCAAATGACCTCGACCGAATTATCATGAAAACTTTTGCAAAAATTTTTATCCCTGCGCAACGTTTTACACACCGTTTTAATCATACACAGAATAACGTTTTCAATACAGGCTCTAAGTTTACTCATTTCCTGATATGCATGTAAAACCAGCGTTCCTCTGTATTACCCTTGTTTTTATTACATCTATCAGTTTCTCCCAGCCATGCGAGCCTTATCACTTCGCCACCGTCATTCATCCCGAAAACGTCACCATCGTTCGCGATTCGTTTGGCGTGCCCCACGTTTTCGGAAAAACGGACGCTGATGCAGCCTACGGCTTGGCTTGGGCAAATGCCGAGGATGCCTTTGAAACCATGCAGGAATCGCTGCTGGCGGGCAAAGGCATGATGGGGCGCATGAAAGGCGCTGAGGGCGCAAAGATTGATTTCTTTGCCCATGCCATCGGTGCGAAGCAGATAGTAAACGAGCGTTTCTTCAACGACCTGACGCCTGAGTACATCCGTTACGTTGAAGGCTATTGCCAGGGCATCAACGCTTTTGCAAAAAAACATCCGGACCGTGTTCTGCTGAAGAAAGCTTTCCCTGTGACACCCAAAGACATCATGCAGGCTTACGTCCTCACGTTCTCCGCGCTCACGGGCGTAGCTGGCAAGGTGGGCGATGTGCTGGACGGCAATTACGATCCCTATTGGGAAACGCTGTTCGGAACGCCTTCTGCCGGCAGGATGCCCCTTTCAAGCAGCAGGGAGATGCGTGATGGCGAGAGCATCCGGGGAGGCAGCAACGCTTTTGCTATGAACAAAAACATCACGACTGACGGCAGCACGTATTTGTGCATCAATCCGCACATGAAGGTAGAAGGTCCCTTTTCGTTTTATGAAGCGCATCTGTGCAGCAGAGAAGGACTGAACATCACCGGCACGCTGTTCCAGGGCGGCACGTGCGTGTTTATGGGCTGCAACGAAAATATCGGGTGGGCGCACACCTTCAACCACTTTGATGGGGTGGACGTGTATGCCCTGAAGATGCATCCGAAGAACAACCTGGAGTATGAACTGGACGGAAAGTATTATCCGCTGACGAAACGCCCCGTGTGGCTGAAGGTGAAAATAAAAAAATGGCTTCCCGCCATTCCCGTCAGGAGAGTCACGTATTGGAGCAGGCATTTCGGTCCGGTATTGAAATCAAAGGGCGGCAGGTTTTATTCGGTGAGAGGTCTTGCCTTCATGACCATCAAAGCCGGGCAGCAATTCTACTACATGAACAAGGCACGCAATTTCAGCGAGTTCAGGGACGCCCTTAAAATGCAGGGACTGGCAATGTTCAACATCATTTATGCTGACCGGGAAGGCAACATCTATTATCTCCATAACGGGTTGGTTCCCGACCGAAAAGCCGCATACGACTGGAAAGGATTAATTCCCGGAAATAACTCAAACTATCTGTGGGAAAAGCCGCTTCCGGTTGACAGCCTTCCCCACACGCTGAATCCCGCCTGCGGCTACGTCTTCAACATGAACAACACACCCTTTAATGCCACCTGCTACGGGCATAACGATGACCCGCGCAGGTTTCCTGGCTACGTTGAGATTGACGGCAGGCCGTGCGATAACAACCGCTCGATGCGCTTCATGGAACTGCTGAATGAGAAATCCGTCTTCACGTTCGAGGACTTCAAAAGAATGAAGTTTGACTACCGCTGGCCCCAAACCAGCCAGTTCCAGGAGTCGGTGAAGGGCTTATATGCGGTTGACGGACAAAAATATCCTGATATTGCCGATGTCATCGCAGTGATAAAATCATGGGACAAATCATGTGACACCTCCAGCACCGGAGCAGCCGTATTCGGGCTGATGCTCGGGTCGCTTCTGAAAAAAACCGATGGCGACAGGGCATTCACCATGGGTATTGATAACCTGACGGAAACGGATTTTGTGAATGCTTACCGCCATGCGAAGGCACACCTGGTGAAGCATTTCGGAACGGTGGAAGTGCCGCTGGGAAAACTGCAACGGTATGCCAAAGGCGGTAAAGATTACGCTATCCCCGGTTTTCCCGATGCGCTGATGGCAAACTACCCGCGCAAGCCGCACAAGAACGGCTCGTTCAAACTGGAATATGGGGATACCTTCATCCAGTTTGTGAAATTCCCGTGCAACGGGGAGCCGGTAATTGAGTCGCTCCTGCCATACCAAGATTCGCCTTCATCCTGCATTGACCAAACAAGGATGTATCAGCAGATGCAGACCAAAACAATGAGCCTCTCAAAGGATGAAGTGATGAAAAAAGCGGTGAGGATATATCAGCCGGAGTAGGGAACTCGCCTCGCGCTCCCTTTCAACGAGAGGAATATGTTTAGAGTTTGTTTAACCCCGGCATTATTGCTCAGTCACTCACTGGCAAGATATTCCCGCCCGCGCGGAGTGCTCACGGCTTCTGCCATTCTGAAAAAATGTCCGAGGAAGTGCTCAAGACGGCTGAGGGTGATTTCTGAAACTGTTGTGCCGCAAGGCTTGTCCGGCAACTTACTCATTGCGAAAATCGTAGAAACGATGACTATTATCACAATCAGAAGGGATGCGTACAAGGCGGCTATTCGGGAAATCAGGTGTGAGAATTGTTATGGGCGGAATCATCCTCATGGCTTATTCTCTGATTTCATTTTCTCAATCTCCCAAGCGGGCTAACATCTGGTATTTTGGCGAGCAGGCGGGACTCGATTTTTCACAAGGTCATCCTGTTGTGCTCACTGACGGAGCCATGAAAGCATTTGAAGGCTCAGCCGTAATGTGTGATAAGAGCGGCAACCTGCTTTTTTACACCAACGGAGGCGACATGCCCTACAGCGGTGGCATTTGGAACCGGCATCATCAGCTCATGCCCAACGGTGACCTTACCGGAGGCGGTGGATGCGGCAGCTCGTTTCAATCAGCACTCATTGTTCCTCATCCCAAATATGAAAACCTGTATTACCTCTTCACTACCGATTGCATAGAAAACGGCTCCTCAGGGGGCTTGCGCTATTCAGTAATAGACATGCTGCTGGATAGAGGCCTGGGCGATGTCGCTGTGAAAGATGTATTGCTCACAACGCCTGTTGACGAATCGCTCACCGCCATTCAGCACGCCAACGGAATAGATTATTGGATTATTTCCCATAAGCTGCACACTGATTCATTCTATGTCTACCATCTCACATCCCACGGAATCACGGGATTGGTGAAAAGCAAAACAGGTCCGGTAACTCCTGACTATGCCGGCTCGCTGAAGGCTTCCATCAATGGCGAAAAAATTGTTTACTCTGGGCTCACCTTCACCGCGCTGTTTGATTTCAACAAGGCAACCGGAGTGATTTCCAATCCCATCGACTTGGGCATCCCCAGCTACTCGGCTTCCTTTTCACCCAATTGTCGGCTGCTGTATGCTGCCAATGGCGTGAACAGGCGCCTTTTTCAGTTTGACCTGCTCAGCCATGACATACCATCCACTGCGGTGCAGGTTGGTAGCACTTCGTCAACCGGATTCGGAGGAATGCAACTGGGGAATGACAACCGCATTTACATCGCGCGATTCGTCACCAGCAATTATCTAGGTGTCATCATGCACCCCGACATCAAAGGCGATGACTGCCTTTATGCCGATGATGGCGTTTATCTTGGCGGCAGACAGGGGAAAGGCGGTTTGCCGAATTTCCCCAACAACATCATTGGCGAATGCCAAAGCTATCCGGAGGAAAACGTGAGTGATTACACTAGGTTTGATTTACGCGTGAAAAATACCGGAAGAAACCATTTCACCCTCACCTGGAATGATGAGTCAGGCAGTCATTCCGGCTATCGCGTAATGATGAAAAAAAAGGGAAGCAAGGAATGGGTCCAGCAGTTCACACAAAGTAATTCGGCAAGCTTCAGCGACTTAAGTCCGGGCACGACTTATAACGTGAAGGTGTTCCCTTTGAATGAAAATAATCCTGACTATCAGTTTCTTTCTAATCACTTCGTTGACGAACTGAGGGACGTTAAATCCCGCGCGGCAGCAGAAAAAAATGAAGTCGTTGTCACCACGCTGAATAACTTTGATTTCAGCATCTGTCCGAATCCGGCTGTCAACACCGCTACGGTTATTGTTACTACGAGCATAGCTTCACCGGTTGACATTTTCGTGATAGAGATGAATGGCAAGATTCTTCAGGAACACAATTATGATGATGTCAGCGGCTTACAGGAATTTTCACTTCAACTGGATAAACTAACAAACGGCATTTACAACATCGCTGTACAAACTGATGAAACTCACAGCGTGAAAAAGCTGATAGTACTGGAGTAAATTTGCCTTGGGTGTAAATCAAATTGACGCTGTCTATTTGCTCCTAACGCGTAATAGCCAATGGCAACATTTGAATTTTCCGTGGAGTTTGCGTATAGAGCGCGCATTCCCATTGCGATATTGCGTTCCACGGTTGTACTGGCAAGCAGATTAAAGAAGAGAAGTTGTTTAGTCTGCTGTTTTGCTCTTAACGGTAATATTAAACGTAAACGAAAAACCGTAAACTGTAACATTTATCGCAGCACTTCCTTCCTGTAATCGGCTAAATATATTGACGGAAGCCCAAAGTGCTTTCCGATGCACAGCCCATTTGTTGCTTCTTTCGAGGATAGTCCACTCAATTTTCTGATATGAATTATCTGCACAATGAAATATCCACCCCTTAATCTTATAAAAAAAGTTTATGAAAGTGTTAGCCGGTATTCACTTCAAGGCGGTAATCTGAAAGCTTTACGATTTTCAGCCATTTGGAGCGGTTGTCAGCAGCAATGCGTTTCCACTTTTTTCCCTTGTCGGTGGTTTCCGTAATTCTGAAAAGGAAGAAGATTATTTTTTTAAAAGAAAAGCCTCTCATAAATTTTTTCGGAAAAGTAGCGTTTGCCCGTTTCAAACGCATGCCGCATTTTGCACAGCGATAAGTTGATTTCACCGGCTTGCCGGCTTCTTTTGCCGACATGGCATAATTAAGCATTCACAAAATCAGCATGGGTAATCGGGAACCGGAATTAACCCTCCATCCGAAGCCGGACAAACCAGTGACCCATAAAACCTACACTTTCGGGCATGTTGTGAAAATGTTGATTAAATGTGAGTAAAAAAAATTGTAGCAAGAAAACAGAGGCTATAATTTAGGCTTACGAATTTTTTCACCCGTATGCAGACTGCGATTAACAAAAAATCAGACGAAAAGAAGGAGCACCTGAAAAAAATCGAAGCTATCAGAATGTATTATGAACTGGTGAAAAAAGGACGCTCCCCCGAACAGACAAGAAAAGATTTAGGACTTACCTTTCAGGATATTGAAGATTTTGACTTCACGGTTTTCAACAAACAACCGGCATAAAACATGCCGTTTCGGATACGTTCCGTTCCCTGCCTTCCGTTTGCCGAGCTTTAAAGCCATTTGCTAATTTTGGCAATCCTGATTAATTAAAAAACCTCATGCGGACGCTATTTCTGCTGCTATCAGCATCATTCTTCCCGCTGGCAGGCGAGTCTGCTGTAATCACCGGCAAAGTGAAGGCAGCTTCCGGAAGCTCCATTGAATTTGCCGCAGACAAACCGTATCCGCAGGCAAACCCTAAAAAGGAAATTTTCCTCCTGAATGCCGACTTTGAATGGAAATTGGAATTGGAAAGGGGAACCCTGATTACCGCCTCTGCAGAAAATGAAACGCTTTTGTTTTTCCTCGAACCGGGCGATGAACTCACGGTCACCCTTGACCCTTCTGTAAAACCCTTGAATCCCGAATTCTCCGGAAAAGGCGCGGGAAACAACCGCATGCTGAATGATTTCAACAGGGAATTTTCCGCTGATTTCAATCCGTCCAACATCCAGGCTGCCATTGAAGCATCCGCAACCATTGATGTT
>DATLYB010000139.1:0-3913 GCA_035575215.1 Chitinophagales bacterium | reverse complement strand
ACGGTTCTTCCAAGCTTCTTTGCCATTAGTTGTATTTTTAGAAACCCAATTTTTCAGGAGAAACCAACATGGGAAAAGTCATTGCGATTGCAAACCAGAAAGGCGGCACGGGCAAAACGACCACGGCAATTAACCTTGCTGCAAGCCTTGCCGTGCTTGAATACAAGACGCTGCTGATTGATGCCGACCCGCAGGCAAACTCCACATCCGGCTGCGGCTTCGACCCGAAAAACATCAAAAACAGCATCTACGAATGTTTGATTGACCGGGCGAAAGCCGAAGATGTGATTGAAGAAACCGACACCCCCAACCTTTACCTGCTCCCCTCACGCACCGATTTGGTGGGCGCTGAAATCGAACTCATCAACCATCCGCAGCGCGAGAAGGTAATGCGGCAACTGGTAGAACAGGTGAAAGACGATTACAAATATGTGATTATTGATTTGCTGCCCTCGCTGGGGCTGATAACCGTGAATGCCCTCACCGCAGCCGACTCGGTGATTATTCCCGTGCAATGCGAATATTTCGCTCTGGAAGGATTGGGCAAGCTGCTGAACACCATCAAAATCGTGCAGAAGCGGCTGAATCAAAACCTGCTGATTGAAGGAATTTTGCTGACCATGTATGACGTGCGCCTGCGCTTATCCAACCAGGTTGCCACGGAAGTGAAGCGTCATTTTGGCGAACTGGTCTTTGATACCATTATCCACCGCAACACGCGCCTGGCAGAAGCGCCCAGCACCGGCAAGCCGGTGATTATGTATGATGCCGAAAGCTCAGGCGCCATCAACTACATGAATCTTGCGCGCGAATTGCTACAGAAAAATGACGACACAAAGCTTAAAGGAGTTCATAAACTTGCAAAGGCAGAAGAAGCATTATGAAAAACAAGAAAGAAGAATTCGGGAAGGGAATCAGAGCGCTGCTGGACAATATCGAAGAGGAATATCAGCATGTTGCCGTGGCTGCGCCTAAGTCAGTTGCGGCATTAGACAGCTCTGTAAAAATCCCGCTCGCCCAAATCGAGGTGAATCCATTTCAGCCGCGGGCCGACTTCGATGCCGAGCGGCTCAATGAGTTGGCGGAATCCATCAAAGTGCATGGAGTGATTCAGCCGATTACGGTGCGCTCGTTGGGTAGCGGACGGTTTCAGCTTATTTCCGGGGAGAGAAGACTGCGCGCCTCCAAGCAAGCGGGGCTGAAAGAAATCCCGGCCTTCGTGCGCGAAGCAGGCGACCAGGAGATGCTGGAACTGGCGCTGATTGAGAATATCCAGCGTGAAGACCTCAATGCCATCGAGGTTGCCGTCAACTACAAGCGCCTCATTGACGAATGCAGCCTGACGCAGGAGGAACTTGCCGCCCGCATCGGGAAAAACCGCACCACCGTCACCAACTACCTGCGCCTGCTGAAACTTCCGCCTGACATTCAAAAGGGCATCAAGGAGAAGAAGATTGACATGGGGCACGCACGCGCCATCGTGAACGTGGAAGACCCGGTGCTGCAGTTGATGATTTACAAAGACGCTATCCAGCGGGGATTGTCAGTGAGGCAGGTGGAAGATTTGGCGAGAAAAAGCATTTCCCCTGCTAAGAAAAAAGCTGCCTCGGCTGATAATCTTGCGCTTGCCTACCGCAAAATACAGGATGAGCTTTCATCATTGTTCTCCACCAAAGTGAAAATCAGAAAATACAAGGGCGAACATGGCGAAGTGGTCATCACGTTTTATTCCGATGATGATTTGGACAGGATTCTGGAAGTGATGAAGCCACGATAAGGAACCGCCACTCAGTGTCCAGCCTATTCCTCCGGTCAGACCGGAGGAGTCCGAACAAATCAAAGGTATCGTGACAGCGAAGTATGTGCTAAATTTATTCGCATAAACGAAGGTCCTTTATGCCTTACAGCACCAGCCATCGTGATGATTCACCGGATAGTAATTAGCATTTTCCTTACTCTTATTTTTCAGGACAATTTCTGCCAGCAGGTGACTGCTTCCGATTCGATTCCTGCCAACAGGATTTCCAATGACAGCCTGAAGCATCATTCGGTGAAGCGGGCGGTGATACAATCAGCGGTGATTCCCGGATGGGGGCAGATGTACAACAAGAAATGGTGGAAGGTGCCGATAATCTATGCCGGATTTGGGGGGCTTGGTTTTGCCATCGGGTGGAATGCGAAACGGTTTCGCACTTACAGCGATGCGTATCGGCTGCGGGTGGACGGTGATACCGCCACCATTGACCCATACGCTGATGTGTATTCGGAAAGCAACCTCATTATTTTGAAAAACTATTATAAACGCAATATGAACCTTGCGATTATTTTTACGGGAGTGCTTTACGCGCTGAACCTCGTTGACGCTGCTGTGGATGCGCATCTGTTTGAATATGATATCAGCGATGACCTGAGCCTGCGCATAGAGCCGCAGTTTCATTTTACAGGCGGCAGCGGCATCCCGCTCTCCGGCTTGAATATGTGCATGAGATTTTAATGTGTCATACTCAACACTCAACACGCTATGAACATCGCTCTTATCGGCTACGGTAAAATGGGCAAAGCCATCGAGGCGGAGGTGCAGCGCATGGCGGAGGAAAATCCGGGGATGGCTCCGCAGATTGTATTGAAGATTGACCTGAGCAACCAGAACGAATTCAATGAAAAAAATCTGAAACAAGCCGATGTGGCGATTGAATTCACCACTCCGGAAACCGCTTACGGCAACATTATCACATGCTTTGATGCCGGGGTGCCTGTGGTGTGCGGCACTACGGGATGGACAAAAAAGCTGCCGGAACTGAAAAAACTCTGCGCGAAACGGAAGAAAACTCTCTTTTATTCATCGAACTTCAGCATCGGGGTGAATCTTTTTTTTGAAATCAACCGCAGGTTGGCGGAGCTGATGAAGGAGCATCCTGAATATGATGTTAGCGTGCATGAGGTGCATCACACTGAAAAGAAGGATGCGCCCAGCGGCACCGCCATCGTGCTTGCAAATGAGATTATCGGAGCAATCAGGCGGAAGAAAACGTGGGTGAATGATGCAGCCACAGAGCCGGATGTTCTCTCCGTGCGCTCATACCGGCAAAAGGATGTACCGGGCATTCACATCGTGAATTACGAATCGGAATTTGACAGCATCGAAATCAAGCACACTGCACATTCGCGGAGGGGCTTCGCGCTGGGAGCGCTGCATGCCGCCCGGTGGGTGCAAGGCAAGAAGGGGTTTTTCGGGATGAAGGACATGCTGGGGCTATGAGATACTTTGAGAGTCTTTCTCATTCTTATCCCGCTGTGCCAATTATGAGATGCACATGGGCTGTGTCGGCTCCCCTCTAATTCGACCATTTAAAAATAGAGTTGGCGCAGTCCCGATTCCGAATCGGGACAAGCGTAATTTTTCTAACTCTGAAAAATGGTCACATGAAAAAATCACGGTTTACTGAGAGCCAGATTGTTGCTGTGTTGAAGCAGCATGAGGCAGGCGTTGGTGTTGCGGACCTGTGCCGAGAGCACGGCATCACCAGCGTCACCTTTTACAATTGGAAAGCGAAGTATGGCGGGATGGACGCCAGCCGGCTCAAGCGCATCCGGGAACTGGAAGAAGAGAACTCGAAGCTTAAACGGATGTATGCCGAGCTGAGCTTGGTTCATCATGCACTGAAGGATGCCATAGAAAAAAAGTTATGAGCCTGAACGGAAGCGGGAGCTCGCTTGCCACATGATACAGCAGTACTGCGGATGATTCGCATCTTGGAACAAATGAAAGAACCCAGAGGCTTGCCGCAGATGCTCCGGGTTGATAACGGACCGGAATTCATCAGCTTCAAGTTGGACCATTGGTGCAAAGAAAATAAAGTCACACTCACATTCATTCAACCCGGCAAACCTATGCAGAACGGTTACGTGGAAA
>DATLYB010000138.1:0-12981 GCA_035575215.1 Chitinophagales bacterium | reverse complement strand
GGGCGCTGAAGCTGCTGCTTTGCATAAAGATGCGTTTTAGCCGCAGGTGCAGGTTGAGCGGAACGGTAGCCATCTTGAAAACAAGCATCCTTCTTCATGGAAACGCTTGTTGTGCTTTGTGCGAAAACGAATGTTGTGATTCCGCTCAACAGCAGAAGGGGGAAGAGCCTTTTCATAACCGATAATTGAGTTTTGTGGTTGTTAATTTTTGGAAGGCTCAAAAATATGGATTTTGGATTAAAGGGCAAATACGCCTCTGTCAAATAATTGTCAGGGCTTAACGGCATCCGTTGAAGCTCCAGGATTTGCTTATCTCGTGATTCTTCACTTTCTTTGTATCCACAATGAAAAACATCATATCCATCATTATCGTAGTCGGCAGCCGAAAACGGTGAGGTGGACATTTGCCGATAACACGGGAGCCATTCTCACCAACGGGAATGGCTCTCGTGCTTTAATAACCGTGAACGAATTGGCAAATTGTAAATCACAAATTGGGACATCGATAAACAACATCTCCATGAGCGAAACCTTTACTAAAAAGAAAACCTCAGGAAAAAGTCTTCACAAAAAACCCGTCATCACCGGCTCCGAAGCTGTCATCCGCTCATTGCTGGCTGAAGACGTGGATACGATTTTCGGCTATCCCGGTGGCGCAATCATGCCGATTTATGATGCGCTGTATCATTATCAGAATAAAATCAATCACGTTCTTGTTCGCCACGAACAGGGAGCAGCTCATGCGGCACAGGGTTATGCGCGTGTCACGGGCAAACCGGGAGTTTGCTTTGCCACTTCAGGTCCTGGTGCTACGAATCTCATCACCGGCATTGCCGATGCGCAGATTGACTCTACCCCTCTGGTGTGCATCACGGGACAAGTTCCTGTTCATCTGCTCGGCACGGATGCTTTCCAGGAAACGGACGTGATTGGTATTTCAATGCCGGTCACCAAATGGAATTATAAAGTCACCAAACCGGAAGAAATTCCCTGGGCGATTGCACAGGCATTTTACATTGCCAGCACCGGGCGTCCCGGTCCGGTGCTGATTGATATTGCAAAGAATGCGCAGTTCGGCACGCTGGAATATCATTATGAGAAGTGCCGCAGCATTCGCAGCTACCGCCCTAAGCCGAAAGCGCATGAAAAAGATTTGAATGCCGCTGCCGAATTGATTGACAATGCGAAGAAGCCATATCTGCTGTTCGGTCATGGTGTGCTGATTTCCGGTGCGGAAAAAGAACTGCGGAAGTTCGTGGAGAAGACCGGGATTCCTGCCGCATCCACCCTGCTTGGCTTGTCGGCTTTACCTTGCGACCATCCGCTGTATGCGGGATTTTTAGGAATGCACGGCAATTACGGTCCGAATATCCTCACCAATAAATGCGATGTGCTGATTGCCGTGGGGATGCGCTTTGACGACCGCGTGACGGGCGATTTGAAAACCTATGCGAAGCAGGCGAAAGTAATACACATCGAAATTGACCCTTCGGAAATTGATAAGAACGTGAAAACAACAGTCGGAATAAATGCCGATGCGAAGGAAGCGCTGAAGGCATTGCTGCCGAAGGTGAAGAAAAATAATCACCGCGAATGGCTGAAAGAATTCCGCGCGTGCGACAAAATCGAATTTGAAAAAGTGACGAAGCACGAATTTTTTCCGGAGAAAGGCGAAATCAAAATGGCGGAAGTGATTAACGTGCTTTCGGAAAAAACAAAAGGCGAGGCGATTCTCGTCACCGATGTCGGGCAGCACCAGATGGTCGCCACGCGCTACTACAAATTCAAAAAACCATACAGCAACATCTCGTCCGGAGGATTGGGCACGATGGGGTTTGCGCTGCCCGCAGCGCTGGGCGCAAAAATCGGGCGACCTGACCGGCAGGTGGTTGCCGTCATTGGCGATGGCGGCTTTCAGATGACCATGCAGGAAATGGCAACGATTTTCCAGACAAAGGCTGCGGTGAAAATCATCATCCTCAACAACAACTTCCTGGGCATGGTGCGGCAGTGGCAGCAGTTGTTTTTTGAAAACAGGTATTCTTTCACGGAGATGACCAATCCCGATTTCATCGCACTGTCAAAAGCGTTCGGCATTGAAGCGCACCGGATTTCAGATCGGAAGGATATTTCACGCTCACTTGATAAGCTGCTTTCGTATGACGGACCTTATTTGCTGGAAGTGAAAGTGGAGAAGGAAGAAAACGTTTTTCCGATGGTGCCTTCGGGGGCGAGTGTGTCGGATGTGAGGCTGGAGTAGTTTGAAATCTAAAGCTTGAAGTTTAATAAATTTGATTTACCATGAGAACAATAACAGTTAAAATCAGAAAAGATTACGCAATGCAGTTGCTTGAAGATTTGGAAAGGTCAGAAGCAATTTCATTTGTCAGCAAACAAAAAAGACCTATAAGAAAGGGACGGAAGCTCACCGGGGACGAATTGATTGAACGCGCGTTGGAATCAGAGAAAGCCATTTCCAAGAAAAAATATGTTACCATTGACGAGTTGCAAAAGGAAATGAAGAATTGGTAGGATGAAATTGGTGATAACCGAGCCTGCAAAGTTGCGGCTCAAGGAGATTCATGATTACTATAAGGAAAACATAAGTGAGAAAATTGCAGCCAAAATCAAAAAGGGAATAATTCAAAAGTTAAAAAGCATTCGCAGAAATCCATTAGCTGGTCAGGAGGAAGAATATCTGAAGGAGCTCGGCTTAGGTCACAGGAGACGAGTGGAAGGAAATTACAAGATTATTTACCGCATCAGCCGAAAGATAATTTACGTCACCGATATTTTCGACAGCCGCCAAGACCCTTCGAAAATGTTGGGTGAAAAAATTGAATAGAACCATGAGCAACCCAAGTTCAATTTATCACGACCCTACCGACTTCTCGCGCGAGCGGGAGTTCACGATTTCGGTTTTCACCGAAAACAACATCGGCTTGCTGAACCACATCACCGTGGTGTTTACGCGCAGAAACCTGAACATCAACAGCCTCACTACTTCCGAATCGGAAATCAAAGGCATCTTCCGCTTCACCATCACGATTCGCACCACGCGCGACACGGTGGAGAAGTTGGTGAAACAGTTGGAGAAGATTGTGGATGTCATCAAAGCATTCGTGCATGAGGAGAAGGAAGTGATTTCGCAGGAGATTGCGCTGTATAAGGTTCCGGTAAAAGCCGCACATAACGGCATGAGCATCGAGCAAATCGTGCGTGAAAGCAACGCGCGCATTTTGGCAATCGAGCCGGGTTACATCGTAATTGAAAAAACCGGGACGCAGAAAGAAACGCAGAAACTGTTCGACAAGCTCGAGCCGCATGGCGTGCTGGAGTTTGTGCGCTCAGGGCGTGTTGCAGTGATGCGGTCAATGAATAATTTGGATGCGTTTCTCAAGGAAATTGAAAAGAAATAAACGACAAACAACAAACCACAAACAATTAAGAACATGGCTCAAATTGATTTTGGAGGAGTTCTCGAAAACGTGGTGACACGCGATGAATTCCCTTTGAAAAAAGCGCTCGATGTTTTGAAAGATGAAACGATTGCGATTCTTGGCTATGGCGTGCAGGGTCCGGGGCAGGCGCTGAATCTGAAAGACAACGGGTTCAACGTGATTGTCGGGCAGCGGAAAAATACTAAGAGCTGGGACAAGGCTGTCAAAGACGGCTGGGTGGAAGGGAAGAATCTTTTTGAACTGGAAGAAGCGGCAAAGCGGGGAACGGTGCTTGAATTCCTGTTGTCCGATGCGGGGCAGATTGCCTTCTGGCCCACGCTGAAAAAGTACCTCACCAAAGGCAAGACGCTGTATTTCTCGCACGGCTTCGGCATCACTTACAGTGACCAGACCGGCATCGTTCCACCGAAGGACGCGGATGTAGTGCTCGTTGCACCCAAAGGCTCCGGCACGAGCCTGCGCAGGAAATTTCTGCAGGGCAAAGGATTGAACGCCAGCTACGCCATTTACCAGGATGCAAGCGGCAAGGCAAAAGACAAAGTGCTTGCGCTGGGCATCGGCATCGGCTCAGGATTTTTGTTTGAGACCACATTCAAAAAAGAAGTGTACAGCGACCTCACGGGCGAGCGCGGCACGCTGATGGGTGCGCTGGCGGGAATCCTTGAAGCGCAATATAATCTGCTTCGCAAAAAAGGTCATCTGCCGAGCGAGGCGTTCAACGAAACGGTGGAAGAGCTTACGGAGAGCCTGATTCTGCTCGTTGCAGAAAACGGCATGGACTGGATGTTTGCCAACTGTTCCACCACCGCTCAGCGCGGAGCGCTGGACTGGCGGCATCGCTTCCGTAAAGCGGTGGAGCCTGTATTTGAGGAGTTGTACGAGAGCGTAGCATCGGGCGAGCAAACGCGCATCGTGATTAAAGCCAACAGCGACCCGGACTACCGCCAGAAGCTGGAGCAGGAACTGAAAGAGATGCGCGAATCGGAGATGTGGCGGGCGGGGGCAATGGTGAGGAAGTTAAGACCATGATAAATTATGAATGAAACAACTACCAAATCGAAACTGATTTCCATTGAGCGCATCCGCGGGGCGCGGGAGAAGCTGAAAAGCGTGGTGACGCATACACCGCTCACCCGCAACGAGAACCTGTCGCGGGAATATGGGTGCAACCTCTATCTGAAACGCGAAGACCTGCAGGTGGTGCGCTCCTATAAACTGCGCGGGGCGTACAACAAGATTTCATCCATCTCAAAGGAGCAGGCTGCCAGGGGGATTGTGTGCGCCAGCGCGGGCAATCACGCGCAGGGCGTGGCGTATTCGTGCAATGCGCTGGGCATCCGCGGCAAGATTTACATGCCTAATCCCACTACGAAGCAGAAGGTGGAGAAGGTGAAGATGTTCGGGAAGGAGTTTGTCGAGGTGGTGCTGACGGGCGACACCTACGATGACGCTTACAGCGTGGCAATGGAGGATTGCTCGAAAAACGGCAAGGTGTTCATTCACCCGTTCGAAGATGAGAAGGTGATGGAAGGGCAGGGGACGGTGGCGCTGGAAATCCTCGATGACATGGAGGAGCCTATTGATTTTTTGTTCCTGCCTATTGGCGGGGGAGGGCTGGCATCGGGAGTAGGAAGTTGTTTTCGCCAGTTGAGTCCGTCAGCAAAAATCATCGGTGTGGAGCCTGCAGGCGCGCCTGCGATGAAGGAGTCGCTGAAGCAGGGCAAGGTGGTGACGCTGGATGAGATTGATAACTTCGTGGATGGCGCTGCGGTGAAGCGCGTGGGCGAGCTGACGCTGGGCATCTGCCGCGAGGTGCTGGATGACCTGGCGCTGGTGCCCGAAGGGAAGGTATGCACGATGATTCTGCGGCTGTACAACGAAGAGGGAATCGTGGTGGAGCCGGCAGGGGCGCTGACGGTGAGCGCGCTGGATTTTTACCGCGACAAAATAAAAGGCAAGACGGTGGTGTGCATCGTGAGCGGGGGCAACAACGACATCATGCGCACGGCTGAAATCAAAGAGCGCTCATTGCTCTATGAAGGATTGAAACATTATTTCATCATCCGCTTCCCGCAGCGGGCGGGCGCGTTGCGCGAGTTCCTGAATGACGTTTTGGGACCGACTGACGACATTTGCCACTTCGAATACACCAAGAAGAACAGCCGCGAGACGGGTCCGGCTTTAATCGGGATTGAACTGGAGAAGAAGGAGGATTACGTGGGGCTGGTGGCGCGGATGAAGAAGCACCACATCAACTTCGAGGAAGTAAACAGCAATCCGAACCTGTTTAATTATTTTGTCTAAACTATGATTAACCTGATTGAATGATTGACTATGATTATTCAGCTTGAAGATATGCACCTTGCACAAGCTATCAATTATTTGGAAGCCTATCATTTGGAAAATGGATTGCTATTGAACTTTGGAGTAAAAAGTTTGGAATTTAAAAGACTCGTCAATTCAAAGTTTTATCTCAAGAGCTCAGTCACAAAAATCATTTAATCTCCTAAACTATGATTAACCTGATTTGGAGATTGACCATAATTAAGAATGTATGCAGAATAGGAATTGCTTTAAGTAATGAATAAGGCGGCTTCTAAAATTTCAATCACAAAAATCATTAATCAGATTAATCAGTGGTAAAGACGATAGGCATTCTTGGCGGAGGTCAGCTTGGACGCATGCTGATTCAAGCCGGCATGAATTTCAATCTTCATTTCTCCGTTCTTGACCCCGACAAAGACGCGCCCTGCAAATCCATCGCGGATGAATTCCAAGCCGGAAGCCTGTCTGATTTTAAAACGGTTTATGATTTCGGAAAAAAAGCTGAGGTGCTTACCATCGAAATCGAGCACGTAAATGTTGATGCGCTTGAAAAGTTAGAAAAGGAAGGAGTGAAGGTTTTCCCTCAATCGCACATCATCAGAACAATTCAGGACAAAGGCTTGCAAAAGCTTTTTTACAGGGAAAATAAAATTTCCACTGCGGAATTCAGGCTCATTGAATCAAAAATTGAATTATTACAACATTCTGATTTTATTCCGTTTTTTCAAAAACTGCGGAAAGGCGGCTATGATGGCAGAGGCGTGCAGCGCATCGGCAGCAAGGATGATTTCGGCAAAGCATTTGACCAGCCGTCTGTTTTGGAAAAGCAGGCAGAAATTGAAAAAGAACTGTCAGTGATTGTAGCGAGGAATGCTAGCGGTGAAGTGAAAACGTATCCCGCTGTTGAATTGGAATTTCATCCTGAAGCCAATCTTGTGGAGTACCTTTTTTCACCGGCAGGCATATCAGCGGAAACAGAAAAACAGGCGGAACAAATTGCAGCGGATGTTGCTGCTTCATTAAAGATTGTGGGACTGCTGGCGGTGGAAATGTTTTTAACCAAAGACGGAAAAATTCTCGTGAACGAAATCGCCCCGCGCGTGCACAACAGCGGGCATCACACGATTGAAGCCAGCGTCACCTCGCAATTTGAGCAGCACTTACGTGCGATTCTCAACCTGCCGCTGGGCTCCGCGGAAATCAAAATGCCAGCCGTCATGGTGAACCTGCTGGGCGAGCCGGGCTGCGAGGGGGAAGCCAGATATGCAGGATTGAATGAGGTGCTGAAAACCGCAGGCGTATGCATTCATTTGTACGGCAAGAAATTCACCCGCCCCTTTCGTAAAATGGGGCACGTGACGGTGATTGACCGCGATTTAGAAACGGCTAAAGAAAAAGCTAAATTTGTGAAGCAAACCTTAAAAGTTATCGCATGAGTCATCCGCTGGTGGGAATCGTGATGGGCAGCAATTCCGATTTGGACGTGATGCGCGAATCAGCCGATATACTCGAACAATTGGGCGTTGCTTATGAACTGACGATTGTTTCGGCCCACCGCACACCGGAGCGGATGTTCGAGTATGCGCAAAAAGCCCGCGAGCGGGGATTGAAGGTAATTATTGCCGGAGCCGGTGGCGCAGCACATCTTCCGGGCATGATAGCTTCCATAACCACATTGCCCGTAATTGGCGTTCCGATTCGCTCATCCAATTCCATTGACGGATGGGATTCCGTGCTCTCTATTCTGCAAATGCCAGCCGGTGTGCCGGTGGCAACGGTGGCGCTGGATGGCGCGAAGAATGCCGGTATCCTTGCAGCGCAAATCATCGGCATCACCGATGCGCATGTGGCTGACAAACTGAAGTCATACAAGATTTCCCTCAGGGAAAAGGTGCTGAACATGGTATCGGATGTGAAGGGGGAATTCAGGAATGTATTTGACGTCTGAAATCATTTAAGCCCCCGTATCAAAAAGCTAACTTTGAGCCTTTCTAAAAATCTGCTGCCCGGATTCTATGCGGAATGTTTGCGAATGCCTGTTACTATTCTCAATCGGAATTTTTTTGTTTCTGATTCCTGCAGAAATGATTGCGCAGGAAAAATTCACCATCAGCGGATACATCAGGGATAAAGACAATGGCGAAACGCTGTTTGGCGCGAACATCTATGAGAAGGAAACCCTCCGAGGCGCCACCAGCAATGAATATGGATTTTATTCCCTCACGCTTCCGGCAGGCACCTGTTCCCTTGTTGTATCCTACATCGGATACACATCTTTTGATACTGTAATCGCCTTGAACAGTGATGTGCGCCTCCATGTTGCTCTCCGCTCGGAAGCGAAGGTGACCGAAGAAGTGGTGGTCACCTCCGAGCGGAAAGACAAGAATGTGTACACTACCCAGATGAGCACGGTAGAATTGCCCGTTGAAAAGATAAAATCGCTGCCGGTGCTGCTGGGCGAGGTGGATATTCTGAAGACGATACAACTGCTGCCGGGCGTGCAGACATCGGGTGAAGGCAATTCCAGCTTTTATGTGAGAGGGGGCGGTCCCGACCAGAATTTGATATTGCTGGATGAAGCTGTGGTATACAATCCGGGGCATCTGTTCGGATTTTTTTCCGTTTTCAATTCCGATGCCCTGAAAAACACCACGCTGATAAAAGGCGGTATTCCCGCGGAATATGGCGGCAGGCTGTCGTCTGTGCTTGACATCTCGATGAAAGACGGCAACAACAAGCAGTATCAACTGGAAGGCGGCATCGGTCTGATTTCGTCACGCTTTACAGCCCAAGGTCCTATAAGAAAAGATATCAGCTCGTTCATGATTTCCGCCAGGCGCACGTACATTGATTTGCTGCTTTTGCCCATTCTTCCGCGCGTTGCCGAAGGGGAGTTTGATGGCAATTCGTATTACTTCTATGACCTCAATACAAAAATTAATTACAAGTTCAACGACAAGAACCGGCTTTACCTGAGCGGCTATTTCGGCAGGGATGTATTCAAATTCAATTCTCCCGATGATGATTTTGCGGTGAAGATTCCATGGGGAAATGCAACCGCCACTCTGCGCTGGAATCATTTGTTCAATGACAAGCTGTTTATGAACACGAGTGTCATCTTCAACGATTTCAAATTCCGTTTTGAATCTTCATTTTCCGACTTGTCTTTCCAACTATTTTCCGGCATCCGCGATTTCAATGTCAAGTCAGACGTTGACTATTTCACCGGCTTCAAGTATCTGATGAAGTTCGGAGGCAGCTACACCTACCACGTTTTTACCCCTTACACTGCCAACGCACAAACGGGCGATGCCTCTTTCAGCAATGACAGCCTGAACAAAAAATATGCGCACGAACTGGCTCTCTATGCGCAGGATGAATTTGACATCACGGAAAAATTACGGGTGAACGCAGGCGTTCGGGGCAGTGTGTTCATGCAGGTGGGACCTTACATTCAGTATTATTATGACAGTTTCGGTGATATCACCGATACGGTGTCTTACGGAAGAAGCAAACTGATTAAAGCCTACTGGGGCATCGAGCCGAGAGCCAGCCTGCGTTATTCCATCAACCCGGATATTTCACTGAAGGCGAGCATCACACTGGGGAATCAATACATTCATCTTGTATCCAACGCCACCACCACGCTTCCTACCGATTTGTGGGTGCCCAGCTCGCTGATTGTGAAGCCGCAAATCGGGATTTTATATGCCCTCGGATATTTCCACAACTTCAGGCAGAATGAATATGAAGCGTCAGTTGAAGTGTATTACAAAGACTTGCGTAATCAAATTGAATTCGGACAAAGCTATGTGCCGGAGCTGAGCATTGATGTGGAGAACAGCTTTGTATTCGGCAAAGGATGGTCGTATGGCGCTGAATTTTTTCTCAACAAGCGCGAGGGAAACTTCACCGGCTGGGTGGGTTACACGCTGTCATTTACCAGCAAAAAATTTCCCGACCTGAATAACGGCAACACGTTTCCCGCCCGTTATGACAGGCGGCATGATGCGGTAGTGGTGTTATCGTATGAAATCAACAAGCGGTGGAAGCTTTCATCTACCTACGTGTACGGCACCGGACAAGCACTCACGCTGCCTAATGGAAGATATTTCATCGAAGGGAGAATCGTGAATGAATATACAGAGCGGAACGGATACAGGATGTCGCCCTATCATCGCCTGGACGTTGCCGCGGTGCTCACGCTGAGGAAAAGGGAACGATTTCGGCATGAATTGGTGTTCTCCGTCTATAATATTTACAACCGAAAGAATCCCTTCTTTATCTATTTTGATACGGAAGGAAATATACAGGATGGCAATGTAGAAGTGCAGGCGAAGCAGGTATCCTTGTTTCCCGTATTGCCGTCAATTACATGGAATTTTAAATGGGAGAAATGAAAAACAGGTGGCCGATGATACTTGGCGGCCGGCAATCCGGCAGGAAGAAGCCGGGCAGTTGCCGCTCACGCCTCAAAATGCACCTGCCTGAAGCTGCCCATATACTTGCCGCCCGCTGCCGACAGCGGCATTCCCCACGTTGCCTGCTGCCCGCTGCCGCTGTCTGCTTCCTGCTTTTTCTCGCCCCTTCCTGCACCAAAGACATCACCGTTGACCTTCCCCCCCCGGAAGAAAAAATCGTGGTGGAAGCCTACATCGAGCAAGACCAATATCCTTATGTGATTCTCACCAGAAACTCACCCTACTTCGGAGGCTTTGATTTGAATAACGTGGAGCAATATCTGGTGCATAATGCGGTGGTGACTGTTTCTGACGGTTTCATCACCGATACGCTGGATGAGTTTTGTTTTGACGTCAGCTATGGCGACAGCATCTACACGGCTTGCTATTATATCTCATCGGAACGACTCATCAAAGGCGAGCTTCGCAAAAAATACAATTTGCGCATTGAGGCGGAAGGGAAAATACTGACGTCAGAAACAGTGATTCCCGATTTGCTGAAGCTGGATTCGCTATGGTTTGAGCCGCATGAAAATCCGAATAATGACAGCCTCGTTTTCGTGTACGCGCGGGTGAGCGACCCTGACACACTGGGGAACTATGTCCGCTATTTTTCCAAGCGCAACAGCGAGCCGTTTTACTACGTATTTGTGACCGATGACCGCTTTATCAATGGACAGACGTTTAATATTCCGCTTCGCAGAGGGGAAGACCCTGATGCCGACTTTGATGCCGAAACCTTTGGATATTTTTGGAGAGGCGATACCGTCATTATAAAATGGGCGGCTGTCAGCAAGCCGGTTTATGATTTCTGGAGCACGCTGGATTATGAAACCAATACGGGCGGTCCCTTCGGTTCTGCCACGGTCATTAAATCAAATATTAACGGAGGGCTGGGAGTATGGTGCGGCTACGCTGCCTATTACGATACCTTGTATATTCCGAAATGAAAAAGTAGGGAATAAGGGGATGGATGGTAAATTTCAAATGTCAAAACTTAAATTTTAAATTAATTGGAAAACAACATTGAAAAAGTAAAGGTGCTGATTATCGGCTCTGGACCTGCAGGATATACGGCTGCCATCTATGCAGCCCGCGCCAATTTGAAACCGGTGCTGTATCAGGGCTTGGAACCGGGCGGGCAGTTGATGATTACCACCGATGTTGAAAATTATCCAGGCTATCCCAACGGCATTTTAGGACCTCAGATGATGGAAGATTTCAAAAAGCAGGCTGAACGGATGGGGGCAGATATCCGCTTTGGAATCATTACGCACGTTGATTTTTCCGGTACGGACCACAAAGTGACTGTTGACGGGAAGCAGGAAATTCACGCAGAAGCCGTGATTATCGCAACCGGAGCATCGGCAAAATGGCTGGGGCTTGAGTCGGAAAAAAGGCTGAATGGCTTTGGCGTGTCTGCCTGCGCGGTGTGCGATGGGTTTTTCTTCAGGGGAGAAGAAGTAGCCATTGTGGGCGGAGGCGACACTGCCGCAGAGGAATCATTGTACTTGTCGAAGCTGTGCACCACTGTTCATCTCTTTGTCAGACGCGATGAGATGCGCGCCTCCAAAGTGATGCAAGACCGGGTGCTTAAAACCAAAAACATTAAAGTCTATTGGAACACTGAAACCGAAGAGATTCTCGGAGACAAGGCGGTGGAAGGCGTTCGCATTATCAATAAAAAAACGGGAGAAAAAACCGTTATTCCGGTGAAGGGATTTTTTGTTGCCATCGGGCATTCTCCCAATTCTGGCGTGTTTAAAGATTATCTTGAAATGGACGAACAGGGATACATCAAAGTGCAGCCGGGCAGTACGAAAACAAACGTTCCGGGTGTGTTTGCTGCCGGTGATGTGCAGGATAAAACCTACCGTCAGGCAGTTACTGCTGCCGGCTCAGGATGCATGGCGGCATTGGATGCGGAGCGTTATCTGGCTGCCAAAGAACACGCAGAGCTCAGTTTAAAGTTCAGTGCCTGAAATTTTAAATCACCCGACTTTATACTTCAAACTCAAATGAATGTATGACTGTTCACCAATTTACAGTAAGAGACCTTGCGGGAAAAGAAGTCAGCTTGTCCAGGTATAAAGGAAAAGTTCTGCTCATTGTAAATACTGCCTCGCAATGCGGTTTCACCCCCCAGCTTGCAAGCCTTGAAAAAATTTACAGGAAATATAAAGACAGAGGGTTTGAAATCCTGGGATTTCCGTCCAATGATTTCGGAAGTCAGGAGCCGTTGGAAGGAAATGCCATTGCTGATTTCTGCCGGGAAAATTACGAAGTTACTTTTCCTGTTTTCGGCAAAGTGCATGTGAAGGGAAAAGATGCCTGCGACCTTTACAAATTTCTTTCTGACAAAAAACTCAATGGAAAAGTTTCTTCCATCCCGCGCTGGAATTTTCACAAATATCTTATTGACAAAGAGGGCAGGGTAGTGGATTACTTTTATACCATCACAACACCCGATGCCCCGCGGTTAACCAGAAAGATTGAAAAGCTGCTGCAATAAATTTGCTGGTTTATTGCTTCACCAGCCGTGCCGTGGTTTTTTCGAGCGCTGCTTTTTCTGCTTCTTCCTTTGTTGAGCCTTCTGCGCGTGCGATGGTGGCACCGGGATCGGCATTGGAAATGTGGCAATGCCATTTATCACCAATACGGTAAGTGGTGACGGCCACTTTCACGCCTCCGATTTCTTTTTTCGCTACGTGAAAATCAGAAGATTTCATGACAAT